>JAITOP010000370.1 GCA_031289895.1 Prevotellaceae bacterium | reverse complement strand
GGTAGTTAGCCTAATGTTTAATGTAGGTATGGGTTTTTCAACAGATTCGGGCGAAAAAAAATATCTGAAATTGTAAACAGGAAATTTTGCCATGTGAACATAATCGGCGTATTTGGTTTTCAACTCGTTGTTGATTTCGTTGAACAATTTAAATTTTGCTTTTACCCATTTTGTAGCAAGACGACCCGAAGATGAGGCTTCGGTTACGTTGATTGCCAAGTCGTAACGATATTTTCGCAAGGCTATCCATACTTTCAGATATTTAAAAATTTCTTTAAATGGTTTCTTCGGCAATTTAATAATACGGTCGATATTTTCATATTTTTCGAAAAGTATTGACGATACGTTTCCGCGAACAAACAAGTCAATTTTACATTCGGGAAACATTTGGGCGAGTTCCTGCAAAAGCGGCGATATCATTAATTGATTGCCAAGTCGGCTGTTTGGGCGCGCCACAAATATTCGTTTTGCATTTATTTTTGTGCTTTCCGAAATATTTGTGCGTCCTATTCCATGCGTTAAACTGCGCATGACGTTTCTTCTGAAATTGTTTATTTTGCCTTTGAATTGCATGATTATTTTTGGTATTTGGTCGTTAGTATTTAGTCGTTAGTATTTGGTCGTTAGTATTTGGTATTCTGTATTCCGTATCAATAGAATTAAAGTTTATTATTCTTTAACTTCTTTAACTTCCTGTTTTTTTAACTTCTTTAACTTCCTGTTTTTTTTACTTCTTTAACTTCCTGTTTTTTTAACTTTTTAATTTCCCTAACTTCCTATTTTTTTTAACTTTTTAACTTCTCTAACTTCTGTTTTTCTTTTTGAATAATAAACAAATATTACTATTCCTGCAATTATAAACGGTAAGCTAAGCCACTGTCCCATATTCAGCCACATTTCCTGTTCAAATGTTTCTTGGTCGTTTTTTACAAATTCTATTAAAAATCTTGCTGCAAAAAGTACTGTCAAAAATATTCCGAAAATCACTCCGGGTTTTTTAATTCCGAAATCTTTTTTGAAAAACAGGTAATACAAAATCGCGAAAAGCAAAATGTAAGCAAGGGCTTCATAAATTTGTGTAGGATGCGATGCTGTGGTGTCGCCGTTTCGTGCAAAAATAAATCCCCATGGCAAATTTGTGGCGTGTCCGTAAACTTCGGAATTCATTAAATTTCCCAAGCGCACAATAGCACCTGCAATCGGCACTGCTATTGCAATTCTGTCGAGCGACCAGATGTAAGGCATTTTGTATTTTCGGCAATAAAGCCACAAAGCCAGCAAAATTCCAAACGCCGCACCATGACTTGCAAGCCCTGCATAACCTAAGAATTTTCCGTTGTGTATCGGTAAAATTATTTCGAAAGGATGCGACAAATAATAATCGCCTTCGTAAAACAAGCAATGACCAACGCGCGCACCTATAAAAGTAAGCGGTATCACGTAATTTATTGTTAGTTTGTCTAATAGTTCAAATTTTATTTTTTCTTTCTTAAATATTTTTCTGAAAACGACATAACTCACCGCAAAACACAAAGCCCAGCAGAGGCTGTAATAACGAATTGCAACAAAGCCAAAATTAACCAGTACAGGGTCAACATTCCAATTTATCGAAAGTAATTGTATCATTTTATTTGTTTTTATTTATTTTTTTATCATTTTTATGCGCGAAAAAACGCTCAGCGGCAATCGTTTCCCAAATCGGTCTTCGAGAACAAGTTCGCCGAAAGTTTTTTCCGAAATATTGCTAAAAACCGAATTTGTGAGCGTATCGGCAACAATAGCCGAAAAACCGTTTGAATACAAGTTCAGCAACAAAAAACTGTTATCTTCGTCAAGTGTTTTTTTGCAATTAGTCAGCATTTCGAAAATATTTTCGTCGAGTTTCCATTTTTCACCATCTGTGCCGTGTCCGTAAGCGGGCGGGTCGAGAATTATGCCGTTGTATTTGTTGCCTCGTTTGGCTTCGCGTTTCATAAACCGCATTGCATCTTCAATTATCCAACGAATATTGTCGAGTTTGCTGAGTTCCATATTTTCGCGCGCCCACGACACCACTTGTTTTACCGAATCCAAATGAACAACGTCAGCGCCTGCAAGTTTTGCCGACAGCGATGCCCCGCCTGTGTACGCAAACAAATTTAATACACGCGGTTTTTCGATATTCATATCTTTTATAGTTTTGTAGATATAATCCCAATTTGGTGCTTGTTCGGGAAAAACGCCAACGTGCTTAAATGCTGTCAGTCCGAGCCTTAGTTTAAAATTCAAATCATTATTTTTGTAAGATATTGTCCATTGTTCAGCCATGTTTTTTTTGTTGAACCATGTTCCGCTGTCTTCTTTGCCCGATTTATTAAATCCTGCGCCTTGTTTGAATGTAGAGTCAGCCGATTGTTCCCATTCGGTGTCGGATAGCGATTTAGCCCACACTGCTTTTGGTTCGGGACGTCTTACAACAAATCGCCCAAAGCGTTCTAATTTTTCAAAATCGCCGCTATCAATAAGTTCATAATCTTTCCACTGTTTATCGGGACTTAAAATTTGCATATTATAAAATGTTTTTTACCGTCTGTTCACATAAAACTCCAATAATTTGTCAAGATTTTCAGCGTCCAAGCGGCGTGCCAATACTCTTTTGTCTTTATCCAGCAAATAAATCTGCGGCGTTGTTTCGGTATTAAATGTATTATGAATATTTCCGGTACGATATGGGTCCCAGACATTTATCCAATCTAATTTATTTGTGTCGATAAATTCGCGCCATTTTTTTTCGTCGGTTTGAATATATACGGCATAAACTTCTAAGCCGAGCAGGTCTTTGTATTTGTCGTAAGTTGCTTTTATTCGCGGCGTTTCTTCTTTGCAATGTCCGCAATCGGTATCATAAAAAAACAATACTATGTAATTTGCGGTGAGCGCGTGTATTGATTCGTAGCGTTTGCCGTCGGGCGTGGGCAACAGCAGGTCGGGAGATGTTTTTCCTATCAAAGTGGGTTTATTTCTTTGTATAAAACTGACCAAATCTTTTTCAAATTTTTCGCTTTCCCACGTAACTTTCGACGACAGATAATATTTTTCGCCTAAGTAAATAACTATCTCCTCGTGTCCCATCACCGTTGATTTCTGATAAAAATTGAATACATGCGAAAGTAAATATCGGTAAATACGCGAGCCTTCGTCCATGCGGCTCATTATCTTATCTATACATGGAATTATTGAGTCGGGTTCTTTGAAAATCAAAACATTTTTAAGATAATAATCGAAAATATCCGATTCAAAAAACGAAGTGCGTAATATTCTTTCGTCTTTAAAATTCACATTATCAAAAAAATGCTCTTTGTTGAACAGATAATAATTCATTGCAATTTTTCGTTCTCTGTCGGGTTCATCTTCGGGCAAATTAAAGTTTGGCTCGTTAAGCGGCTCTAAGGCTTTTACAAGCGTAGCCAAAAATTTACCATTATAGGCATTTGCCACGCTGTCGGAAAATTCTATAAGCGGCTGATTAAAAACCATTAGTTGCGCGCGCACTTCTTTTTCTTCATCGCTGTTTTCGGCACTTACTTTAAGTTGTTCAATCAAATCTTCGTAGCGTTTTTGATGACGGTTGCGAAAATCAAGATATGCCAGCATTGCCGTATTTTCCGGTGAATTTACAAATTCAACATCGGCATAATCAGTTTCACTGTTGGTGATTATGCCAAAATTATCGTTGCCATCGGCTGAAACCAAAAAATCAAAAAGCGCAATTCCGTTTATAGCAAGAAAATACATCCCGCCTTCCAACGCTTTTTGTTTCGAAAACGAACCTTTGCCGTTGCTGTCGAGTATAGCGGTGTCAACCACATATTTTGTTGCGCCGCCGTGCACAGCCAGCAATACTGTTGTATCGCTCAATCCCTTTATAGTCAGGTCAATTTTGTACGATTGTGCCGACATTACATTTGCCGCACAAATTAATAAAATTGTTATAAATATTTTTTTCATTTACATATATTATTAATTATAAAATCTGTTTTACAAATTAAAAACACATACAAAGTTCGTAAATTTTTCCGAATTCTGCACAAAAAGATTGATTATTTATTTAAATTAGTCGTAAGTCGTAAGT
>JAITOP010000293.1 GCA_031289895.1 Prevotellaceae bacterium | reverse complement strand
TCGCGTTTGGGGAATTTTTTTACCGATTGCGGAAGATATGTGTAAGCGTATTTATTGTGCGAAAAAAACCGTCCTGCAAGCGGCAAAATGTAGAAAAAATATATAGAATAAATTTGTTTTATAAGATAATTTTTAGGCATCGAAAACTCTAATATTGTTGCAATTCCGTTGGGTTTTACGGCTTGGTAAATTTCGGATAATCCTTTGTCTAAATTTTCGAAATTGCGAACGCCGAATGCAACATTTACAGCATCAAAAGTATTGTCTTGAAATTCTAGCGATTCGCCGTCGCACTGTCTCAGTTCTATTTTGTGCGTGAGGCGTTTACGGTTTATTTTTTCTTTGCCTTTTGCAAGCATATTTTTTGAAATATCAATACCTATAATTTTTTCGGCATCGGTTTGCAGCAAAGCAATTGCCGAATCGCCTGTACCTGTTGCTATATCAAGAATTTTTTTGGGTTGATAACGTTTCAATTCTTTTACAAGTTGTTTACGCCAAAATTTATCAATTCCGAACGATAAAAAATGATTCATAAAATCATAATTTTCGGCAATATCATCAAACATTGTTGAAACATATTTTTTATCTGCCATTTTTTTTAATGATTATTTTTTAATGATTAATTGTTAATGATTAATTGTTAATGATTAGTGATTAATTACTTACTACTTATTACTTACGACTTACAACTTACGACTTACGACTTACAACTTACGACTTATGACTTAATAACTTACGACTAATAACTCAATTGCTGTATCGTATATTTTTTTAATATCATCAATTTTGCCGAACGATGTTTCGTCTATATTTATTTCCGATTTTGTAACATTTCCGATTTGTTGATAAGGCACATTTTGCGAGTTCATAAAATCTGCAAATGCCTCAATTTCACTTGCTTTAACCGAAACAACAACTCTGCCTTGCGCCTCGCCAAACAGAAAAGCATCTTTGCGAATTTTTTTGTCGGTTGTGATTTCAAAACCTAAATTTTGCGGCATTGCCGATTCCGTTAATGTTACGAATAATCCGCCATCCGACACATCGTGCGCACTGCAAATAAGTTTGTTTTTTATAAGTTTTTGCACGGTTTGATGTAAGCGGTATTCCTCTTCGATATCAAAATACGGCGCGGGCGATGCTGTTATTTTATGGTACGAATAAAGATATTCTGACGAAGCAATATCTTCAACCGATTTTCCCAACAAAAATATAACATCATTTTCTTTATCAAAAGCCAGCGACATTTGATTTTTTTTGTCATGCAAAAGTCCCAACATTCCTATTACAGGCGTAGGATTCACCGATTCTGTTTTTCCGTCTATATTTGATTGATTGTAAAAACTTACATTTCCGCCTGTAACCGGCGTTTCAAAACGTAAGCAGGCTTGCGACATTCCCTTTATTGCGCCCACAAATTGCCAATACGATTCGGGATTGTAAGGATTTCCGAAGTTTAAACAATTGGTTATGGCACAAGGTTCTCCGCCGCTGCAAACAATATTTCGCGCCGCTTCCGAAACTGCAATCATCGTTCCTTTTTCGGGGTCGGCTTTCACATATCGCGAATTGCAATCGGTTGTTAAAACAAGTGCTTTGGTGGTTTTTTTAACATTTACAATTGCCGCATCCGAAAGTATGTTTGTACTCATATTTTTTGTGCCTACCATTGTGTCGTACTGTTCGTAAATCCAGCGTTTAGACGCGATGTTAGGATTTGATATAATGCACATTGCAGCCTCTTTTAAATCTTTGGGCTGAGGAACATTATTTATATTAAATTTTTTATATTCGTTGTAATATGCAGGTTCTCTGTATTCTCTGTCGTACACAGGCGCACCGCCGCCAAGCACAAGCGTTGATGCGGGAACATCGGCAACCAACTGTCCGTGATAATGAAACAGCAAGCGGTCTTCGCCAATAACTTCGCCGATAACCGCACATGCCAAATCCCATTTTTTGAAAATATCTTCTACAATTTTTTCTTTGCCTTTTTCAACAACAACAAGCATTCGTTCCTGCGATTCGGAAAGCAGAATTTCCCATGCCTCAATATTTTTTTGACGAAGCGGAACTTTGTCGAGATAAACTTTCATTCCGCAGCCACCTTTTTCCGACATTTCGGATGTTGAACAAATTATTCCGGCAGCGCCCATATCCTGCATTCCCACAACAGCATCGGTTTTATTAAGTTCCAGCGTTGCTTCAAGAAGAAGTTTTTCCATAAACGGGTCGCCAACCTGAATTGACGGAATATCGTTTGCCGAATCTTCGGTAATATCGGCAGATGCGAATGTTGAGCCGTGAATCCCGTCTTTGCCCGTTGATGAACCTACGATATACACAGGATTTCCTACGCCTTTTGCAATTGCCGAAATAGTTTTTTCTTTGCGCACCAAGCCTACCGACATTGCATTTACCAAAGGATTAACGTTATAACTATCGTCAAAAAACACTTCGCCGCCAACAACAGGAACGCCAAAAGCATTGCCGTAATCGCCAATTCCTTTTACAACTCCTTTCAGTAGCCACTTCGTTCTGTCTAATTTCAAGTTCCCAAAGCGCAGCGAGTTGAGTTGGGCTATAGGTCGCGCTCCCATTGTAAAAATGTCGCGATTTATTCCGCCCACACCTGTTGCCGCTCCCTGATAAGGTTCAACAGCGCAAGGATGATTGTGCGATTCTATTTTGAAAGCGCAGGCATAACCATCGCCAACATCTACAAGACCAGCATTTTCTGCTCCTGCTTCGGCTAAAACATGTTTGCCTTTTTTGGGCAAAGTTTTCAGCCATTTTATAGAATTTTTATAAGATGCATGTTCCGACCACATTACCGAATAAACGCTTATTTCGGTAAAATTTGGTGTTCTGCCGAGAATTTCTTTTATCTTGTCAAACTCTTCTGGCAACAAGCCCAAATCCGCAGCTGCTTGATAATTAACTTCTTCCATATCCGTCTTTTGAAAATTGTCTGCAAAGATACTAAATCAATTAAGAATTAACAATTAAGAATTAATAATTATGTTTTATTAGTCGTAAGTTGTAAGTCATAAGTTGTAAGTCGTAAGTCGTAAGTCATAAGTTGTAAGTTATAAGTATTTTGTTGAGTTGCTTATTTGTTTAGTTGAAAAAAATCTTTATAACTTTATGAACTTGAAAAACTTTATAACTTTATAAATTTATGAATTTGACAAACTTGACAAACTTTATAACTTTAAGAACGTGACAAACTTTATGAACTTTATAATTTTTATTTTACAAAGCCATTAGTAACATCAAATTACATCATACATTTCCCTTATTCCTTTATTTTATTCATATTTTCAAACACAATGTTCAAAAAAAAATCAAAAAGAACACAAAAAATCCACCTAATTTTCATATTTAAAATCCGACCAAACGACCAACGACTAACGACCAAATACCAAATACCAACGACCAAATACCCCTTTTTTCAAAACTTCAAATAAAAATCTTTTGTAAGCATTTTGTATTCGGCGGTATAGTTGTGCCGTTCGCCGATGTTTTCGATGCTTATGGTATTTTCGGTGAGGTTTTGTTTTGTTCGCGAAAATTCAAGCATAATGCGCTTTACATGATTTTCGGAACTTGGTTTTACGTTCATTTTTTTATTACAGAAAAGATTTTTTACAGCCGCTTTTGCCACAAAAACATTTGCCTCGATGTACGGAAAAATTGCAACAAATCGTCCCGCCGG
>JAITOP010000291.1 GCA_031289895.1 Prevotellaceae bacterium | reverse complement strand
TATAAATATCAAATAATTGTTTTGCTGCTGTAAACGAACTTAATTTATCTGACAATACTGCATTTTCAAATTCTTTAAGTTTTTCTTGTATTACAGAATTTTGATAAAAGTTATCGCGCAAATAAAAATTTATCGTTTCGTACATCCAAAATTTGGCTTGCTGCAATCGGTTTGCCTGAAAATATCCGTTTGCTTTTGTAAAATTCATATATGAATTTATGGTATTCCAAATTTCTGTCAATCCTGTATTTGTTTTCGCCGAACACGTTACAGCTTTAGCCGTCCACCCCGATTCGAGCAGAGGCAAAAAGTGCATTGCGCCCTGATACAAAATACGCGATTGTTCGGCTTTCATTATATTTTCGCCGTCGGCTTTTGTTATGGCGAGCAAATCTGCCATTTCCATAATTCCGCGTTTTATTCCCTGCAACTCGTCGCCGCCGCCCGAAATCAGCAGCAGCAAAAAGAAATCGACCATAGAATGTACGGCAGTTTCCGATTGCCCCACTCCCACCGTTTCGATAAAAACAACATCAAAACCGGCAGCCTCGCAAAGTATAAGACTTTCGCGGGTTTTGCGAGCCACGCCGCCAAGCGAACCTGCCGACGGACTTGGGCGAATAAAAGCATTTTCGTCGGCACAAAGCATTTCCATACGGGTTTTATCGCCAAGAATACTGCCTTTTGAGCGTTCGCTGCTTGGGTCTATTGCAAGCACGGCAAGCCTGCGTCCCTGCGAAGTTAGCAGTTTTCCGAATGTTTCAATAAATGTACTTTTTCCTGCTCCCGGAACGCCTGTTATTCCTATTCGTATTGAATTTCCCGAATAGGGCAAACAACGTTCTATCACTTCTTGCCCCAAAGCGTAATGTTGCGGCAACGAACTTTCGACAAGCGTAATAGCCTTGCTGAGCATAGTTATCTTTTTAGACAAAATACCTTCAACAAACTCATTTGCTGAAGGTAATTTTTGTTGAAACTTCTTGAAACGCAATACTGCATTCGGATTAATTATTGGTGGCTGCTCTATGCCATCATTTACCTGCAATGCGCTTTTTTCAAGAAAAGTATCATTCGTCATTATTAATTATTCTACAATATTTCCTCTAAACGCAATATTTGAAATAGGATTTGATGATACGTTTGTTATAATTTCGATATTAAAATCCTGTTGTCCTTTCAGTTTTTTTGTATTCAATACAACTTTTACAGTTCCTTCTGCTCCCGCTTTTGTTACTTTCGGAAAAGTTATTTTTATGTTATCGTTATTTGTATTTACAACATTTACGGCAATTATTTCCAAATCGGCTTGACCTGCATTTGTAAATTTAAATTCGTTTGATACCATCGAACCTTGTTTTATATTGCTGAACATATAATTATTGTTTGTGAAACTCAAAACAGGTTTCGGAGCGTTCTGGTCATTCTGTACTGTCGGTATCGGTATCACCGTAGCTGTTGATGTTAATGTTTCCGGCAATTTTTGTCCGTTCACATATAATTCAACATTATCAATAATTGTTCCGTACTTCGATTTTTTTGTTGACACAAATGTACATGTGATTTTACCTCTTTCTTTTGGCGGAATGGTTACGGATTCAATTTTCAAATATTCGGGAAGATTTTTAAAAGATATTTCAACAGGATTTTCGCTGCTGTTGTAAACTTTTATTTCGCTTGGTCGGCTTTCGGTAATAATAACGCGACTAAACGCAAATGCTTTTTCCGATAATCTGATTTCTGCCAAAGCAACAGGAAATTCAGCTTCAACAGTAAGCGGAGCTTTAATAACCACGCCCGATATTGACAACGATAACATTTTCGGGTCGCCGTTGCTTGTTACTGTCAGATTTTTCGAGAATTGTCCCGGACGTCCGTTTGGGCGATAAGTTGCATCAACAAATCCTTGCTCACCCGGCGCTACCGGTTCTTTTGTCCATGCAGGAGTTGTGCAACCGCAAGATGCTGTAACATTTTGAATTGTAACGGGAGCATCGCCTGTATTGGTGAACGTAAACCGGTGAGTAACATCGCCGCCTTTTTCAGGAATATTTGGTCCAAAATTATGAGACGAGCTGTTAAATACAATTCTTCCCGTTTGTGCATTTGCCACTGAAACGGCAAACGACAAAACTATCAATAAAAATGCTGATTTTAATACGTTTTTCATTTTACTTTATTATTTTTTTTGATTTTTAAATTATTTTATTTATTCGGCACAGTATCTTCAACAGCAACAGGAGGAGCACTAACGACAGTTCCCGAAATTGTTAAAATTATAACATTCTGGTCGCCGTTGTTTGTTACTGTAAGACTTTTTGTGAATTGCCCCGGACGATTGTTTGGGTGATAAGTAGCATCAACAAATCCTTGCTGACCCGGTGCTACCGGTTCTTTTGTCCATGCAGGAGTTGTGCAACCGCATGATGCTGTAACTTGTTGAATTGTTACAGGAGCGTCTCCTGTGTTGGTAAACGTAAATCGGTGGGTAATATCTCCGCCTTTTTCGGGAACATCCGAGCCAAAATTATGAGTCGAATTGTCAAATACTATTTTGCCTGTTTGTGCGCTAACTATCGTAGCAGCAAACAATAAAACTGCAGTTAGCAGTGTTGTTTTTAATAACTTTTTCATCTTTATTTTTATTTTAAATGTGTTCATGTTTTTATATCAAGCCACAAAATTACAAATTTTAATATATAATTAGTGGTATTTTTGCATTATTTTAAATTTATTATGCTTTTTAATCTATTGTTAATATCAGTTGTGTGTTAAATATTATTAAAATATTTATATTATCTATCATTGAATATCAATATTTTACTTTTGAAACTTCAAACATAAATCTTAATTATTTTGAAAAATTAAATGTTTGATATACTTTTGTAAGATGTTTAATTAAAAATTTAAAAAAATGGCTTACAAAATTAACGAAAACGAATGTACAGCTTGTGGAACATGCGCAGGAGAATGTCCTGTTGAAGCTATTGTTCCGGGAGATGTTTACACTATTGACCCGACAATTTGTACAAGTTGTGGAACTTGTGCTGATGCGTGTCCTGTGTCGGCTATCGGTCCGGAATAAGAACAATATTGTTTTTATTAATATTTAGGATGGTCGTTGCTTTTTGTAGCGACCATCATTTGTTTAAAACAACGCGCTGTTCATTTAACCGCCTCAATAAATTCCGGCGAACGAATTGTAAAACCTGTTAAAAATAATTTTCTTTTCATATATTTTCAATTTTATATTTTTCTGTTTTTATATACAAGACGTACAAATGCCGATAATGTTACAAAAAAAATGGTATTTCGTATTCAGTATTCTGTATTCAGTATTCTGTATTCAGTCGTTGGTATTTGGTTGATTTGGAATGTGCGAATTATGTAAATTGATGTTTTTTTGCGTTCTTTACTCTGTAAATTTAATTGTTCAATGACTGTATAAAAACTGTTTTATAATTATCTGTTTTCCATTTTTAATTTAGGTTGTTTAGATAAAATAGTTTCTGATTTTTTTGATATTTTTTTCTGATTAGCTACATATTTTAGCCATTTTGTATATAATTCTGTAGGATATTCTTCGTAACCTAAATTATCAATTTGTTTATACAATTCATGCATTTTTTCATATTGTTTATAACCTTCAGGCGATTTTTTCTTTAATTCTTCGGGCTTCGCTGCATTCAACAAATAGGCGATATTAAGAGTTAATCGTGTCTGATATATAGATTTTTGTATCAAAGCAGTTAATTTATTCGTTGCATATAACATAGAGGTATCTACACATTTTAGGTAAAAGTCGTCCAAACCGTATTTTTCAAAGTAACATCGCGCAAGCATCAATAACATTTCTGCAATTATATCAGTTTTACTCAATGGTTCAAGATATATTTTATTTCGTATTGCTTCGGCTTTGATATAACCACTGTTCATATAATGAGTATCACTCAAAATAGCTCCGCATGTTAATTCCAAATTATACCATGCCTGTTTTTCATCTTGTATTTTAATAAAAGAATGTAAAGGAGATAACGACCAATAGGCTTCAGTATTTAATTCTTCTGCCAAAATCAAATAGTATAATGGCATAGAATAACACTGTCCTATACCCGTTTTCATTAATTTTGTTACAAAATGACTATCATATTCTTTTTTGGAATTATAATCATCATAATTATATTTTATTGGTAAATGAGTAAGTGTTTTTCCTGTTTCGTTGTTTTTTACCTTTAATGTATCTGAAATCAGTCTGAATAACATCATATTTTTAACTAAATTATTACTTTCATCTAATTCTTCTTCCTTTATTTTTATTTTACAAATCTCAACTTCCGATTTTATATTCTCATTATAAGTGGCATAATCTAATGTGTTATTGTAAAAAGCATTTTCGACAAGAAAAATAGCTCGACCTAAATTTAATGACTGATTACCTTTCAGCATATTATATATTTCATCAAATGCTTGATAAAAATAAGGCGTCCCTTTTTGATGCGAATGAGATGGAAATCCTTTTGTAATAAGTATATTAACAGCATTTTCAATCTGTTTATCTTCTTCTATTTTTTTTTGATATTCTTCTGTTTCTTTTTTTATCTTATCATTGTAAATACGATAAGAATCATTTGTATAATTTTGATTGTTTTGCTGAGGATTGACAGGAATTGATGGAATACTTTTATATTGATTAACAATAGGATTAACCGTTGGCACTTTAGGAGTAGGAACAACAGGCATTGTTTGTGCAGATAAGCTAAATACACAAAATATAAATACAATTATTATGCAGATAAGATTTTTCATATATTTTTTTATAATTCATCTTTACTCATAAGTAAAGATTTAATTTTATGATTAACATTTTGAGTATTTAATGAATTAAGCCAATTCATATACATTCCATTAGGCATTTTTCGATAACCTAAATGATGGATATATGAATAAAGTTCATTCATTTGACCAAATAACATTTCTTTTTCATCCGAATCGTCTGTTTGTTGCTTATATAAATAGGTTATTGTTTCTGCTTTCAGTAGCAAAGCATTAATGTAATTTGGAAAATGAATTAATGCTGTTTCACAACATTGTAAAATAAATTTTCCATCTTGCAATCCAAATTTCATTTGATAACCTTGTGCCAAATCTATTAAACAAAGAGCCACCGATTGTTTTAACGATAATGTATCCATGTATATACCATTACGTATAGCGTCAGTGTGAATATATCCCGAAGCCGTAAGCCACGAATCGGCAGGAAAATCGCCACAGGTTAATTCGATATTGTACCAGCCTGCACGTTTATTTTGAACTTTAATATAAATATGATTTGGAGCTAAGGACAAATAAGCGTCTTCTCCTAATTCATCCATTATCATTTTGTAAAGAAAA
>JAITOP010000248.1 GCA_031289895.1 Prevotellaceae bacterium | reverse complement strand
GCGACAACCACTCAACATGGTGCTATGAAAGGGAAAACGCAAACTTTAAGTGTAGAATATTACAACCTTGATTTAATAATTTCAATTGGCTACAGGGTAAAATCTAAACCACGATTTTCATGATTAAAAAGATTATCAGGATTAGAACAATCAAGTTAATCATAAAAATCCTACAAATCGTGATTCAGACAATTGATAGACAAGGATTTGTATCATATTGGCGCATCTTTAATAGATTTGGGCAAAAAACTGTTTGCATTTTCCATTTCATAGCACCATGTTGAGTGGTTGTCGCAAAATTTGCGACAACCACTTCTTTGGTTAATTCGCCTTCTGAGAAAACATTATTAATATGTTTACCTATGGTTTTTACATCACGGTCGAAAAGCAAAGCAAGTTGATTGCGACTAAGCCACACCGTTTCGTTCTCTACCAACACTTCCAACTGAATAGTGTTATCAGGTTGATAAAGAATGATTTGATTTTTATTATTTGTAGAAATATCAGCCGCCATTGAGAGTTTATGTTGTTAAAGTTTTGCAAAAATTAAATGTAAAATTATAATTTTATTTTTGAATTTCAAGCAAAAAAATTGTGCAATTGTTTTTTGTTGATTTGTTTTTTGCGGATTTGTCCTTTATGAACTTTACAAACTTTATAAACTTTATAAACTTTCCGACTAACCACTAACCATTAATCATTAATCTCATTATTCAATTTATTTTCATCAAAAACTTTATTAATATCTTCGCTTGGCGATGGGGCGGGCGATTTAATAAATTTGCCGTTTTTGTCAATCAGATAATATGTTGGAAATGCCCGCACATCATATTTTTTCAGTATTCCCGAACTATTGTTGCAGAGCAGAAAAGTCCAATTAAATTTTTCGGATTTCATGAAATTTTCAACATCTTTTTTATCGTCAACGCAAATTGATATGAAATGAATTTTATCGCCGAATTTCTTTGACAGCATGTCGATTAAATAAAAATCCTGAATGCTGCCATAACTGTTGACGCTGAAAAATCCGAGATAAATATATTTGTCTGAAAATGATTTCAGCGATTTGGTATTTCCGTCAATATCTTCGAGTTCAAAGTCGGGAGCGGCGTATCCTGCAAGCAGTTTGACAATTGTATTTCGTATATCTTCGGCAATTTTTTTATTGTTGGCGTTTGTTGTTTCGTTTGCAACCGAATTTACAATTTCGAGCAATGCAGAACGCGAAAAACTGCTGTCGTAAAATTCGCTGTAAGCGTTTTGCAAAATCAGAAAATCGCAAAAATCTTTGCTGTACAAATAATCATTATTTTTGCTCAGCATTTCGCGAATTTTACTCAGATTTCCTTTGTTCAACGCTTGTCTGAAAACGTTGCCCTGCGCTTGCTGCGAACGATGCAAAAAATATTTGTCGTTAATCTCAATCAACAATTCGCAATATGCCGGATTTTGATATAATATGGGTTTGCCGACAAAATATTCGTTTTGCAAGTTTTTAAGCGGCTTCGATTTAAATAAATATTCGATAGCGGCAATGCGATATTTTGTATAATCGTTCACAAATTGATTTTCGCTTTCGGTTATTGAATTTTTAAAAATATTCAGCAACGAATCTTTAAAATGTTTGTCGTTTTCTTTTTTATATTTTGCAACTGCCAATATCGCATCGTTACTTTTATTGTCGGTGTCGATTATTTGTTGATTAAAGTTGCCATCGCTTGCCGGTATTACGTTTGCCGATATAAACAAAGGTTCTGAAAACGGATTTAATTTTTCTTTTTCGGTAAACAATTCTTTTTCTGAAAACTCAACAATAATATTTGAATTGGGCTGAACAAAAAAGTAATAAATCAATTTTTCATAACGCATAAACAGGCATTGAATATCGTCAATATCAACATTTACCGATGCGTTGCCTGCGCTGTCAATTTGGCAGGTTGCAAGTTGTTTTTCGTTTTTTGTAAGATAATTATCGTACTGATATAAAGTGAGCGCATCGCCGTTATATTTTGTCGCCGATATTCTGATATTGGTTTGTGCGCTTGCGTTCAGAACACAAATTATTAAGCAAAATGAAAATAAAAAAGTTTTCATCCAAATTTATTTATTCAAATAGTCATCAATATTTATTTTGTTTGATATAAACTGACTTGCATCTCCGCCGTTAGCCAAAATATCGCGAACAATCGACGAACTTATTGGCGTATATTTGGTAGAAGTAAGCAAAAATACGGTTTCTATTTTTCGTTCAAGCTGTTTGTTTACCTGCCCTACGCTGCGTTCAAATTCAAAGTCGGCAGAGGTTCTCAGCCCGCGAATAATAAAATAAATATTTTTTTTTCGACAGTAGTCAACAGTAAGCCCGTCGTAAAAATCAACTTCTATTTTTTTATTATTTTCAAACGTTTTTCTAATCATATCCATACGCGCATCGGTACTGAAAAAACAATGTTTTTGAGTATTTAGTCCGACTGCAATGATTATTTTATCAAACAATTGCAGCGCACGAATCACAAGACTCTCATGTCCTATTGTAAATGGGTCGAAAGAACCCGGAAAAATTGCAACTTTTTTCATATTTACGAATCTAAAGTATTAACAAAGATATATCAAATTAATGAGTGTAACAATTTTTTTAGTCAGAAGATAGTCATAAGTTGGTTGTTGAGTTGTTGATTTGTTTAATTGTTTAATTGTTGATTTGTTGATTTGTTGATTTGTTTAATTGTTGATTTGTTGATTTGTTGATTTGTTTAATTGTTGATTTGAATAGCACGCAGATAACGCAGATTAAACAGATTTACGCAGATTTTTTGTTGATTTAAAAATCTTGAAAATCTTGAAATCTTGAAAATCATGATAAACTTTATAAACTTTATAAATTTTTATTAGTATTTTTGCATAATATTTTACGAAAATGTTAATAGTAACACTGACAACAGATTGGAAAGACGGCGATTATAATACAGGTCGCCTGAAAGCGTGCATCCTTGCTTGCTGCAACGATGTTTGCATTGTTGATATTACTCATAATATTCAATCGTATAATACTCTTCAGGCGGCATTTATAATAAAAAATACTTACAAACATTTTAGTGCGGGAAGCATTCATATTATCGGTGTAAACAGTGAGCCATCACCGAAAAATCAAATTGCGGTAATGAAAAACGACGGACATTTTTTTATCGGCACAAACGATGGAATGTTAAGTATGATTTGCGACAACGCACCCGACTCTCTCGTTGCTCTGCCTTACGATGACAATTATCGTGGATTTCGATTGTTAAACGCATTAAGCACTTGCGTAAAATTAATTTATGAAGGTGCTGAACTCGAAAAAATCGGAAATAACTGTCAACTGAATCAGGTATTTAGCAGCAAAGCTTCGTGTTTTGAATCTCGCATAATCGGCAGAGTTATATATATTGATTCGTTTGGCAATGCTATAACAAATATCGACAAAGAAACATTTGAACAAATAGGCAAAAATCGCAAATTTGAAATATTAGTGCAAAATAATATGATAAAAGTTACCGAACTTTCGCAATATTATGACGATGTGCAAAACGGCAAAATTCTTGCATTGTTCAACTCCACCAACCTGCTCGAACTTGCCATAAACGAAGGAAATATCGCAAAAATAAACAGTTTAGACACAAAATCATCAATAATGGTTAATTTTGGTAGTTAGTCGTTGGTATTTGGTCGTTAGTCGTTGGTATTTGGTCGTTAGTCGTTGGTATTTGGTCGCTGGTATTTGGTCGTTAGTCGTTGGTATTTGGTCGTTAGTCATTCTTAATTTTTAATTTTTAATTCCGAATTGTGTCCTGTTGTCGTTGTCGGATGCGCTCGCGGCGTTCGCGTGCCTGCTTGGGTCGAAATATCGAATTCCACAATTCTTTCCAAGTATTAAATCCGCCTTGATACGAGATTTTTATTCCTTGTCGGCTTGCTTCCGATTCGTCGGTATATTCGTCGGTGGAGTGGCTGAAAACGTTTAATTTTTGACTTCCCGAATTGTTCAGTTTTATATCAACATCAAAATCTCCTGCAATATCGCTTGTGGATGTACGCGGCGCACTGCCTACGTTTCCGCTCACTCTAACTCTGTCGTCAAAAAGCATTAATGAGGCATGAGCATCAACTTCGGTTTCGGAAGACGCATCGCCGGTACGAACATCAACGCCAAGGTCAACAGGAACTTTAAGAGATGCAAGCCAAGCACTCAGTTGGTTTGATAAAATTTCCGAAAGATTTGACATTATACTTGAGTTGCTGATAATACTTCCGGCTTGTTCTTCGGGAATAAAATTTCCTGCAATAAGCAAAAACGAAAATTGTTTCCACAGTTTTTCGTCGGTATTCAGCATAGATTGCGCCCGTGCTTTTGTATCAACATCAATGTTTTGAATATCAATAACCGGTCGTATTTTAAAATTTAAAATATTATCGGTAAGTTGTACACGGCATACAATAGGATATTTTGCTTTACTTATTGTGGTGTCTGACAAAAGGTTACGCAGCGACAAACGCAATTCGTGTGCATAATCGGCGGTGATATTTACTGTTGTTTTGTCTATATCGCCGTTGAAATTTATTTGGCTGCCGTTGTTGATATTAAATTCTTTCGATACAAAATTCAACATCGGAAGCGTCCATTTGAAATTTCCGTTTTCGATAATATAATTTCCACGCAATTTAAATTTTTCTTCGCGCGGATTTATATTCATTAGCAACACTCCAGAACCTGTTCCTGTTATAGCATCTCCCGAATTTTCGTCGAGCAAAAGTTTTACTTCTGCATTATTGTTCATTGTAATTGTAAGCGCAATATCCAAAGCGGACGGCGTGGTGTTTTCTTCTTTTTCTTTCTGCCTTTTAGCGATAAATCTTTCGATATAATTTAATTCGGCAACAGAATCATTGGTTTCAAACGTCAGCAGAGTTTTTTCCGAAATGCTTGCCGAGCTAATCGGAATAACAATTTTCGTGTTTTTTTCGGGTTGTACATTTATATTGAAACCTAAATTATCCAATCGTCCGTTCATGCGCACAAGCCCCGTGATATATGCTTTTCCGTAAAATTCTTCGTTATCGCGCTGAGTTGTGTTTAAGCCCAATAATTTTTCGGCATTAAGGCTTATATCGAATACAAAATCTCTGAGATTTTTATGATTTACCGCAGCATTCAAACGTCCTTTGTTGCTTTGTGCATCAAGCAATGTAGCATTTTGTATCTGAATTTTATTTTCGTCAAAAGTTACGGGCGCAGAAAGCATGTAATGTGTTTTCAGAAAATCTACGGTAAATCCTACGCTATCGAGAACTGCATTTCCGAGCAGATTTAATTTCCCGCCTACGCCTTTTAAGTTTACTTTTCCCGATATGTTTCCTTCAACTTCGTTTATTTCGTCGTCAATAAGGGCTTCGGCGATTTTGATTTCAAATTTTTTGGCATCAAAAGTCAAATCATAATAATCTTTATCGGGTGTATAAAAACCTCTGAGGCTGAGTTTTTCGGCATTATCTTTTGTAAGCCGCGATATAAATTCTATACTTCGCGTATCTTCTTTCCAGCGGCTTAGCACCGAAATTTTTCCGAGCAGCCAATCGTTTGCGCGAATATCTGTTGTTCGTATATTTGAGAAAAACATTGTAGTTCCGTCTATATTTGTAATTCGCGCGGTGGCAAAAATATGTCCTTCAAATTTATAACCTTCGGTTTCGAAAATGGGATTGAAATTTGCTATATCAAAGTTTGTAAATTCAAATCGCATAGTATCGCTCGATTGCGTTGAATAAATTCCATCAATCATAATTTTTTGCGAGTCGCTAACGGCTTCAAATTTAGAAACTTCATAATAATCTTTTTTTATTTTTACATCTTTCGACAAAAAATCCCAAGCCGCATTATTTATAACTATTTGAGACGAATCTATTGTAAATTTGAAATATGTTTTTCCTTCCGTATCCGCCAAAATTTGCGTTTGCAGGTTTATATTTCCTTTGTTTGTTATATCGGTTTTGTTGTCATATTTTATCAAACTTGATATTTTGTTGTTTGCTGCATTTCCGTTTATAATCAGATTTTTAAAATTCAATCCGCTGAAAATCAGTTCTTCGCAATTTGTATTAAACTCAAATATCGAATCTGCATTTCCGCTCACATTAAGGTTTCGCAGCATTAAATCGTCAAAATTTATAAAGTTCGATTTTGCGTTTATATTTGCTTTATTTCCTTTGATTTTGAGATTAACATTTGTGTTTTCGGCAATAAAAAAATCGGGATAAATAATCTGCAAAAGATTTTGCGACCTTTTTGTTGTTATATTCAACTCGTAATCAGCATTTTTATCGGGTTCGTAATTTGTGTTTTCATAAATATCAGGAATATATTTTGCTATAAAATACTGAGCGTCCGACATAAAATTTTCGATATTCATATTTCCCTTATACGTTGCGTCAAAATACGACGATTGCAGCGATATTCTGTAATTATTATTGGTTTGTGTTGCTTGCAATTGCATATTTCCTATGTCAAAAGTATCGTGTGAATTTTGATATTTTGCATTTTGCATTTTTACATTTCCGTTGAAATTAATATTTTTTCCACGCAAATCGGCAACAATTTTTCCTGAAAACACAGACGTTGTATCGTCGGTTTTCAGTTTCAATTTATATAAATCGGCATAAGTTATGTTAGTTGTAAAATTAAAACGATAATCGTCAATATTTGTTTTGTTCATATCAATTCTGCCGATAAAATCAAATTTCAAACTTTCGTCGTTGCTTGTAACCCGCCCGTCGAACGCATTGTTGTAGAGCGTTCCCGCAATATCAATATTTTCATAATTACGGTCGTTAAACATCAAATCCGAAATTTTACCTTCGGCATATAATTTAAATTCTTTGTATATTGTTTGCACGCTCCGCATATCAATATTAAGCGAAACATTTTCAATAATTTCAAGTCCCACAAATTTTCCCAAATTAAAGTTATCCAATATCAGATTGCCGATAATTTCAAAATCGTTTTGAGGCGATGAAAAATCAAATTTAGTATTCATATTTATCGCGCCAAGATTGGTATTGAACAATCCTTTCACTAAAAAATTATTATAAAATCCCGTTAATTCGCCCGAAAATTTAATATTTTTTATTTGTTCAAATTCGCTGCCAAGTGCATTTTCGGTGCTGTGCGTGATTTGTTTGAGGGTTGCATTTATATCGTTTATATTTGTGAAAACTTTTAAATTATTGCATTTAAAAATTGTTGTGTCAATTTCGGGCAATCCGGCAAGCGCAAAATTTCCCGACAAACTTGTGAAACCGCTTGCGCTTGTTACGTTGAAATTTTCGGTGTGTATATTTGCAACCGTTCCGTCAACCAAGCCGCGCGGAAAAACAACAATGGTGCTGCTCAGCAAATCGTTTGCAAAAAATCCTATGGTTTTAAAAGCCAGATAACCGCCGTTGATATTAGCTTCCATACGAACACGGTTGAGATAATCATCAATATCATCGCCGCCGTTGGGAAAATTCATTGCATAATATTCAAACTTCAAATTTGTATAATCATCGATTATCGAAAGATTGGGCAAATACGCTCTATGCGAACACACATAAGAGTTTTTGCCCGTTGTGAGCGCACTAATATGAAATCCCGATTTTTCGTGAAAATTAAATTCGCTTATATCAAAAAATATGGTATCCGAAACAATTTTTATATTATTTGCGGTGAGATTTATGCTGTCAACCCGCAAATTTGAAAAATTAATTTGTTCGGCAATTCCAACGTCAGTATCATCTCTGTTTTGCAACGAAAATCTAAAATTTTTCAATTTCAATTGTTTTGTTGATATAGAATAGCCTTCGTTTTTGGTGGTGTCGGCAGTGTCGGCAGTGTCAGCGGTTTCGGTGGTTGTTGATAATCGCGACAGCAATTTATCAAGATTAAGCGTGTCGTTGGTTGTAATTAAATTAAACTGTCCGTTGGTAAGTATCACCGAACTAAGATTTATTTTTTTTTGCGAAAACCAAATATTTTCGAGGTTCATTTCAACTCTCGATATGCTTGTAAGCGTGTCGCCTTCGGTATCTTCGATATAAAAATCTTCTAAAACCAAACTTTTAAAAAATTTGTAGTTTACCGATTTTATGCTTACTTTCGTTTTTGTGATTTGCGATATTTCGTTAGTTATTTTTTGTATGATGTATGTTTGAATCGGCGGAAGCCTAAGCATAAAATAAGCTGTCGCAGGCAATAAAATTGCCAATAACAGTAAAATTTGCGATATTCCTTTAATCGTTTTCAGCATACAGTTTGAAAATAAATACAAAAAAAGCGAAAAAAGTCGAGATATCCTGCATATTTTCAACAAATTTAAATAAATTTAAAGAACATGGCAATTATTATAGGTATAGAATCATCCTGCGATGACACATCGGCGGCAATAATAAAAGACGGAATTTTACTGTCGAATATTATTGCAAATCAATCAGTTCATGAGTTTTATGGAGGCGTAATTCCTGAGCTTGCATCACGCGCACATCAGCAAAATATTATTCCTGTGGTGTCGATGGCGATAAATTCGGCAGAAATTGATAAATCGCAAATTTCGGCAGTTGCGTTCACTCGTGGTCCCGGACTTATGGGTTCGTTGCTCGTTGGAGTTTCGTTTGCAAAAGGTTTTGCGCAATCGCTGAATATTCCAATGATTGAAATAAATCATTTGCAAGGGCATATTCTTGCGCATTTTATTGACGAAAAAGATAAAAATATTCCGCATCCTAAATTTCCTTTTTTGTGTCTTCTTGTTTCGGGCGGACACACTCAACTGATTGTTGTAAAAGATTATATGGACTTTGAAATTATAGGGCAAACAATTGACGATGCAGCAGGCGAAGCATTTGACAAATGTGCAAAAGTTATGGGACTGCCCTACCCCGGCGGTCCTGTTATCGACAAACTTGCACGCGAAGGAAATGCCCGCGCATTTGAATTTGCCCGCCCCGTTGTTGGCGGATTAAATTACAGTTTCAGCGGACTGAAAACATCGTTTCTTTATTTTTTGCGCGACAGAATTGCCGAAAATCCCAATTTTATTGAAGAAAACAAAGCCGATTTATGCGCATCTTTACAGCATACAATAATACAGGTTTTATTGAAAAATCTTATAAAAGCAGCAAAGCAAACGGGTATAAACGAGATTGCTGTTTCGGGCGGAGTTTCGGCAAATTCGGGTTTGCGCAACTCCATCGCCGACGAGGGCAAACGTTACGGCTGGAATGTTTATCTGCCTCAGCTTAAATTCACTACCGACAACGCTGCAATGATTGCAATAACCGGATATTTCAAATATCTGAAAAATCAAACTTGCGGATATGACGTTGTTCCGATAACCAGAATGTTTTAAAAGAGGCAAGAACCAAGAAACAAGAGGCAAGAATCAAGAACCAAGAGACAAGAAGTTAAGAAGTTATGGAAGTTAATTGAGGAGATTTTTTGATATGAAAAACTTTGTGTTCACTGTAAAAAAATTGTGTGCTTTGTGTTTTTTGTTTTTTTATACCAAGCAGTTACCAAAACTCGTATTTTCAAAAGCCGCCCTTTCATATAACTAAATTGCAAATAGTTGAATATTAGAAAAATACACAAGGTAAAAAATGCTCTTTTTCAATCAAATTTTGATAGTTATTTGTATTTTTGCACCGGTAAAGGCAGGAGGGGGACTTAGTAGCAAAACATTAGCCTCGACATTCTACTCTTATTCCCTTATTTACAACATTTCAATAAGGGAATAAGGGTATGCGATACTTGTTTTCGGTTATTAAGGGAACTTTGTGTAAATAAGGGTTTTATGTGTTATTTATTTTATGTACTTAATTTCAGTATTTTGATAGTGGTTTAATATAAATACCAACGACTAAATACAGAATACAGAATACGGAATACAGAATACGGAATACAGAATACGGAATACAGAATACCTGTTTTAAAATATCAAAATCCCGATAGCAAACTTGCATTTCGGGATTTTGGAGTTATGGAGAATTTGGGGGTTCTTTTTTGACGTTTTTATATAAATAAAAACAT
>JAITOP010000231.1 GCA_031289895.1 Prevotellaceae bacterium | reverse complement strand
AAAACCGGTAATTCGCTGATTAGCAGGTTTGGGTTGCACACGGACATAAAAACGGCGCTCAGACAAAGCAAATGGAACATAGATACTTATAAAATTGCGGTAGAAACCTATAAAAATGCCGAAAATAAAGAACAAAAACGCGAAATAAAAGAACTTATTGACACCATAAAAACAGAATTTCGTGTGTATGTTTCCCGCACCACTCCGCTATATATTGCATTAGAAAAAGCACGTACCGAACTTTATAATCTTACTAAACCGCAACTTTTTAATTTTACGGAAAATGAACTTGGCGAATGGACTAAAAAAGTAGAAAAACTGACTGCCGAACTAACCATTCGCGAGCAGCAATTTGAAGATTATAAAACAGGAAAAAACCTTATCCACGCTTTTGAGTGGCGTTTCGAGTTCCCCGAAGCGCTGGACGATGACGGCGATTTTGCGGGCTTTGATGTTGTGATAGGCAACCCGCCGTATATTCAACTGCAATCAATGGGCGCAATTACAGATAGTTACAAACAAATGAACTATCAGGTTTTTGAGCGTACAGGCGATATTTATTGTCTGTTCTACGAATTGGGGCATAAATTGCTGAAACAAAACGGTTTGCTTTCGTTTATCACTTCCAACAAATGGATGCGGGCAGGCTACGGCGAAAAAACACGAAAATTCTTTGTCGAAAACACCAACCCCACGCTTTTGGTTGATTTTGCAGGCGTAAAAGTATTTGATGAAGCTACGGTTGATGTGAATATTTTAATGTTGCAAAAGGATAAAAATCGGCAACAAACGCAGGCTTGTATTGTTAAAAAAAATGGTATAAAAGATTTGAGCGTTTTTGTTAGACAACAGAGCGTCATTGCGGGCTTTGATCCGCAATCTCCTGAAAGTTCTTGGGTTATCTTATCGCCTATCGAACAACGGATTAAGGCTAAAATTGAGGCAGTTGGCGTGCCTTTGAAAGATTGGGATATTCAAATAAATTATGGGATAAAAACAGGTTTTAATGACGCCTTTATCATCTCAGGAGAAAAGCGAAAAGAACTGATTGCAGAAGACCCAAAATCAGCCGAAATTATAAGACCGTTACTCAGAGGGCGTGATATTAAACGTTACGGCTATCAATTTGCTGATTTACACCTAATTACGACCTTTCCAAGTCTAAAAATAGACATTGAAAAGTATCCTGCTGTAAAACAGCATCTTATGAGCTTTGGATACGATAGATTAAAACAAACAGGAGAAGAGGGGGCAAGGAAAAAGACTAATAATCAATGGTTTGAGACACAGGATTCTATAAGTTATTGTGAGGATTTCTTTAAACAAAAAATCATGTACCCCAATATGACTAAATTTTTACCCTTTTATTTTGATAATCAAAGTTTTTTTCAGAATGATAAATCATTTATGATAGTGGGAGAAAATATAGCCTATTTAACAGCTATATTGAACTCGTCACTTTTTAAATACTGTTTCTCAAATAATTTTCCTGAATTACAAGGTGGAACAAGGGAATTAAGAAAAATATTTTTCGACAAAATACCTATTTTATATGTTGATAAAGAAACAAATAAGTTATTTGAATCTAAGATAATGAAAATTCAAGATTTAAAAATGCAAAACATAGAAACTAAAGACAAAGAAATTGAAATTGACAATATGATTTTTGATTTGTATCATTTAACCGAAGAAGAAAAGACGATAATCGGTTTTATTGAGATTCAATAAGAAGTTATCTGTAAATATCTTTTCTATGAGCAGTTTCGAGAGCTAATACGATACATTCTTCATCTTGAATATCGCAAATTATCCGATAATCGCCCACACGGTATCGCCATAGACCACTTCTATTGCCTTTTAAGGATTTTCCAAAAGCGAGTGGATTTTCAGAGCCATCAATGTTTTTTCTTAAATATCCCAATATTTTTTTTGCTTGCACTTTGTCAATTTTATCAAGCATTTTGTCGAATCTATCGGTATACAATAAACTGTATTTCATAGAAGGTCATATTTTTTATACAAATCGGATATTGGGTGGCTTTTATAGCCGGAATCAACATATTCTTGATATGCTTGTTCTGCAATTTTTGCATCATACACATCTTCCGGATCTAAGCCTATCGAGAAAGGAATTCTGCCTGTTTCTGCCACTTTTGCAAAGTATATTCTTATGGCTGTTGCCGTGTCCAGTCCAAATGAATGAAAATATTTCTCTGCTTTTTCTTTGATTGCCGGTTCAATTCTTGCTTGTACTAATGTTGTTGTTGCCATACTGTTGTATTTAATATTAATAATAATATATGTAATAGTATGCAAATATACATCTTTTTTGAAATAATAAAATTATTCGTTGAAACAATCAGTTTTCCACCTCGCAATATTATTTTCAATATATTCGGCAATTTCATTCATCGAGGTTTGATTTCGAATAATATTATCGTGAAATCGAGGTTGCCACGCAAATTCAATGTTTTTTTCGCGTGCAAATTTTGTTATTGCCGATTTTATGCCGCCAATGGCAACAGACAATGATTTTTTATGTATTGAAATTTGTGGCATAATGGACAAAAATTAGGCTGTAAAAAAGATATATTCGTCTAATGGACATTTTTTAGGCTATGCATTATACATTGAAGAACTCATCAATAAATTTCATTTTTCTCTTCATAGATA
>JAITOP010000210.1 GCA_031289895.1 Prevotellaceae bacterium | reverse complement strand
TGGTTAAATTGGCATTATCTTGCTTTCTTTCTCTTTTTTTTGAAAGTTTAAAAGAGTTTATTTATAATTTCTATACCACAAACGTAGGCAATATTTCTGATAAAAATTATCTGAAAAATCATAGTGCCGCCATAACTTTTGCGGGTGAGCCATTAAAATCCTGTAAATCCTGATTCAGACATTTTTTTCGTCATTGCTTCGTCATACCTCCTCGCAATGACGTGCTATTCTGCTGCTGTAATTCTTAACTCTTAATTCTAAAATCCGTGTACCAAAAAAAAATTTTAATTCTTAATTCTTAATTCTAAATTCTAAAATCCGTGCAAAAAAAATTCTTAATTCTTAATTTTTAATTCTTAATTAAAAAAAACGTAAAGGGTAAATAAATCAATAATTTATTTACCCTTCAACAAACAAAAACAAAAACATAATCATATATACTACATGTGAATTATATATGCTTTTTGACTATAATACAAAAAGCGTGCCAAAACATAAATTTTCAAAAAATTTGCGGTTTTTGTGTATTTTAATTAATTTTACGCAAAATTAAAAACAAATCAATAATGTATAAACGGATATTGTTGAAGTTAAGCGGCGAAGCACTTCAAGGTTCGGATAAGCACGGTATCAATACTGATTATCTGTTAAAATACGCCGAAGAAATAAAACTTGTTGCCGACAATAAAACGCAGGTTGCTATTGTTATCGGCGGCGGAAATATTTTTCGCGGATTAAGCGGCGTACAGCGCGGTTTCGACCGTGTGAAAGGCGACCAAATGGGAATGTTGGCAACGGTTATCAACAGCATCGCAATTCAATCGGTATTGTTGTCTATCGGGCAAAAAGCAAAAGTGCTTACATCAATACGAATGGAGCCTGTGGGCGAATATTACTCGCACGATAAAGCCATTGAATATATGAACAGCGGATATGTTGTTATTATTGCCGGCGGTACAAGCAATCCGTTTTTTACAACCGATTCGGCAGCAGCATTAAGAGCCATAGAAACAAAATGTAACGTGCTGCTCAAAGGAACTCGCGTTGACGGAATATATACCGCCGACCCTGAAATTGATAAATCGGCAACAAAATTCGACTCATTAACATTCGACGAGGCATACAGCAAAAATCTGAAAATAATGGACTTAACAGCATTCACACTTTGCAAGGAAAATGATTTGCCTGTAATTGTTTTCGATATAAACAAAAAAGGCAGCCTCTTAAAAATTGTGAACGGCGAAACAATAGGAACTATCGTAAAAAATAACTAATAAAATAACATAATAATAACAATTTTAAACTATTACAGCTATGGAATCAAAAGCAAAATCTATAATTGAAACAACGAAAAGCAAGATGCAAAAAGCAATCGATTTTCTTGAAACAGAACTTATTTCTGTACGCGCAGGTAAAGCCAATCCGGCGATGCTTGCAGGTATCGAAATTAATTATTACGGCACGCCAACACCATTATCACAAATTGGCAGCGTAACGTCGCCCGATGCGCGAACAATAAGCATTCAGCCATGGGAAAAATCTATGATTCCCGTTATCGAAAAAGCCATTCTTGCAGCAAATATCGGGTTTAACCCGCAAAACAACGGCGAAACAATTCGCATAAACGTTCCGGCACTTACCGAAGAACGCCGTAAAGATTTGGTGAAGAAAACACGCTCCGAAGGCGAGGCAGCACGCGTGGCAGTTCGCAATTTGCGCAGAGATGCGATAGAATCAATAAAAAAACTTCAAAAAGACGGACTTTCGGAAGATTTATGTAAAGATTTTGAAGCAGAAGTACAAAAAATCACCGAAGAAGTAAACAAAAAAATAGATAAAGTATTAGAAAAAAAAGAACAGGAAATAATGACGGTGTAAATATTTTTGGTATTCGGTCGGTGGTATTTGGTCGTTTGTATTTAGTCGTTGGTATTTTGTCGTTGGTATTTGGTCGAAAGTTAGATAATAATTCTTAACTCTTAATTTTCAATTCAATAACCGCTGATTAACAAGATATTATTCCGGTTTTATATGTAAATATTTATTAGTATTTATATAATTATGTTAATTTTGTAATTATATTACAAGGTTTTTTGCTAATTTTGTCGATTAATAAATTGAATTTTATGAAAATTTCAAAACATAAAATAATTAAATGGGGGTGGATTATCTTCTGCGCTCCTTTTGCGCTTTTTGTATTAATGATTTTCTTTGTAATGATTGGTCTTTTCGGCTCGTTGCCTTCTTTCAAAGACTTGGAAAATCCTCAGCGCAAATTGGCAACAAACATCATTTCGTCTGATGGTGTTACTCTTGGCACTTTTCATTTGGAAAATCGTTCGCCGGTAAACTACGAAGACCTGTCGCCAAATCTTGTAAACGCACTTATATCAACCGAAGATGTTCGTTTTTACAGCCATTCGGGAATAGATTTTAACAGTCTTGCCCGCGTTTTTGTGAAAACAATTATCGGCGGAAACGTTACAGGCGGCGGCGGCGGAAGTACAATATCACAACAGTTGGCTTTGAATCTTTTTTCGGAACGCTCGACAAATAAAATAAAACGAGCAATACAAAAATTACAGGAATGGGTTACCGCCGTAAAAATAGAACGAAGTTACACCAAAGAAGAAATAATTGCGATGTATCTTAACACCGTTCCGTTTGGCAGCAACGCTTTCGGAATAAGTGCGGCATCGCAGACATTTTTCAAAAAAAACCCTTCGGATTTAAATATTCAGGAGGCAGCCGTTTTGATAGGATTAGTAAACGGACCCACAATGTACAGTCCTGTTCGTAATCCCGAACGGGCATTGCAACGCCGCAACCATGTAATTTCGCAAATGTGCAAATACGGATTTTTATCAGAAACCGAAAGCGACTCGATAAAAAAACTTGCTGTTGATATGTCAAAATATTCGCAGCAAGACCATAACAGCGGCTTAGCTCCCTATTTTCGCGAAATGCTGAAACGAACAATGAACGCAAAAGAGCCATCGCCAAGCAGTTACACCAACGATGAAGATTATAAATACGATTTATATCAATGGGAAAATAATCCGCTTTACGGATGGTGCAACAAAAATCAAAAAAGCAACGGCGAAAATTATAATCTCGACAGAGATGGATTAAAAATTTATACAACAATAGATTCGCGAATGCAACGTTATGCAGAACAAGCCGTTGCCGAACATTTAGGAAAAGATTTGCAGCCAAAATTCGACAAAGAAGTGAAAACCAGAAACCGATTGTTCAGCAATCTTAAACAAAATGAAATTGACAATATTATCATGTCAGCAATAAAGCAATCAGACAGATACAGAGAAATGACAAATGCCGGCGTTTCGCAAACCGAAATACTTAAAACCTTTAACACGCCTGTACAAATGACCGTTTTCGCGTGGAAAAACGGAACATTAGATACAATTATGTCGCCTCGCGATTCTATACTTTATTACAAATCAATACTACGCGCGGGATTCATGGTGATGCAGCCGCAAACAGGATATATTAAAGCATACGTTGGCGGAATAAATTTCAGATATTTTAAATACGATGCCGTGCGTCAGGGCAAACGCCACGTAGGCTCAACAATAAAACCGTTTTTATACACTCTGGCAATGGAAAAATATAATCCCTGCTCAGAATTTTCTTGCACACAACCGCGAATTCCACTTCCAAACAATGATATATGGGAACCAAAAAGCACAACAAGCGAAAAGTATCGCGGACAAATGTTGACACTAAAAAAAGCATTGGCATTGAGCGATAACTGGATTTCAGGACAATTAGTTGAAGAATTTGGAGCGAATGCATTAGCCGATATGTGCCATAATATGGGGATTTACAGCCATTTGGATGCTGTGCCGTCGTTGTGTTTAGGTAGCGCGGATGTTTCTCCGTTTGAGATGGTTGGCGCTTATGCAACTTTCGCAAACAAAGGCGTACATATAGAACCATTTTTTGTAACCCGCATCGAAGACAGCAAAGGAAATATTCTCGGCTCGTTTATACCCGAAAGCCGTGAAGTAATAAGTGCCGAAACAGCATATCTCATGCTAAATTTAATGCAAGGCGTAGTTAATCACGGCACGGCAACACGCTTGCGAACATCGTATGTTCCAACCGGACAAATTGCGGGAAAAACAGGAACATCCAACAGCCAGTCGGACGGATGGTTTATGGGAACAATGCCAACTCTTACAGGCGGAGTTTGGGTTGGAGCAGAAGACAGAAGCGTTCACTTTGCAGGGCTTGGGCTTGGCGGCGGCTCAAATATGGCATTGCCGATATGGGGAATTTTTATGCAAAAAACTCTTAACGACGGTAAACTTAATATTTCAAAAACCGATGTTTTTGAAAAACCCGTTAATATCACATTAAATTTTGATTGCGATACGGTAGATGCAACCGATACCGAAGGCGAAGAAATGGTATCCGACCAAGAAAATAAAAATAATAAAGATGATAATAATGTTTTCTGATTTTTAATAACAAACATATTTACTGCGAATTAGACGGATTTTAAATATTTTAATTGTTTTAATTGATATTAAAAAAACAGATGATTATCATATTGTAAGCCAAAATTGTCTATCTTTGCGAATCAAAACTGAAAAAAATGTCGAAAAAAATAAAAAATATAATAGTATCAACAATAATTGTAGCGGCTTGCGCAAGTTTTATTGCAGCGTCATCGTCCGATAATTTTAAGATTGTAAAAAATCTTGATATATTTTTTTCCGTATTCAGAGAATTAAATCTTCTTTATGTTGATGATATAGATGCAGAAAAAATAGTAAAATCGGGAATTGACGGCATGCTGAGCGAACTCGACCCTTACACAACATATTTACCCGAAGAAGATACCGAAGAATTTGATTTGGCTACAACAGGCGAATACAGCGGCATAGGAGCAATAATAGGAGCAAAAAACAATTATGTACAAATTGTTGAAACTTATAAAGATTTTCCTGCCGATAAAGCCGGTCTTGTTGCCGGCGATTTAATTTTATCAATCGACAATAATTCATTGCAAGGAAAAACAACAAGCGAAGCAAGCAACATGCTAAAAGGCGAACAGGGAACAACGTTAATCGCACAAGTAGTAAAAATAAGAACTTCGGATACAACAACAGTAAAACTTACCCGCGAAAAAGTGCATATTTCAGGAATTGTACACGCAGGAATAGTGCGCGACAGCGTAGGATATATCGCATTATCAGCGTTTACGCAAAATTGCCAGAAAGATTTTAAAAACGTATTGCGCGACCTTGAAAAAACAAAACAAATGAAATCGCTTATCATAGATTTGCGCGGAAATACAGGCGGATTGCTCGATGCCGCAGTTGATATTGTAGGAATGTTTGTGAAAAAAGGAACTGAGGTTGTGTATTCGCGCGGACGCATAAAAGATTTTGACTATTCGTATAAAACAAAAGAAGAACCTATACAGTTGAATATACCTGTTGTTGTGCTGGTTAACAGCGGCTCGGCATCATCTTCCGAAATTGTTGCAGGCGCATTGCAGGATTTAGAACGCGCAGTGATTCTGGGAACGCGAACATACGGAAAAGGATTGGTGCAAACCGTACGCCCCGTAGGTTACAACGCACGAATAAAACTTACAACAGCAAAATACTATATCCCAAGCGGACGCTGCATACAGGCACATAACTTTTCGGAACGCAACGAAGATGGCAGCGTTGCTACAATTCCCGATTCACTGAAAAAAGAATTTATCACCTCAAACGGCAGAAAAGTATATGACGGCGGCGGAGTAATGCCCGATGTAGAAATAAAATCAGACGAATACAGCGATATCGCCATAAGTTTGGTAATACGCAGTTTAATTTCCGATTATGCAATACAATATTTTGCAAAACACGAACAAATAGCTGAACCCGAAAATTTCAAAATTACCGATGCCGACTATCTTGATTTTATAAAATTTCTTTCGGATAAAGAATATGATTATCAAACAAAAGCCGAAAGCCTTGCTGAAAAACTATCGGAAGAAATAAAAAATAAAAAATATGCCGACAATATCCAAACACAAACAGAAACACTGATAACCCGGATAACCCACGACAAACTAAAAGATTTACAAACATATAAACAAGAAATATTACAATTAATAAACGAAGAAATATCAAGCAAATACTATTACCAACAAGGACGAATAAGAACAATGCTAACAGACGATAAACAACTTAACAAGGCAATAGATATTTTACTTAATAAAAATAAATACAACGAAATATTACAAAAAAAATAAAATATTATATTACTTTTGACAATAAATTTACAAAGATATGGCAGAGAAAAAACAAATCCCAACATTAGACCAAGTTGTATCAAGCATCAATAGAATTTGTGAAAACACAAAAATAACGGGTGCAATAGAAACAACCGGCGACCTTAGAATTGACGGCACTCTTGATGGCTCTGTTGTGTCAACAGGACGTGTGGTTATAGGCGCAAAAGGCAAAATAAAAGGCGACTTACATTGCGCCTACATTGACGTTTCGGGCAGAGTAAGAGGAAATGTTATTGCAGACGATATTCTTATATTAAAAGAAAAATCGGTGCTTGTGGGCGAAATCACCGTCCAGAAACTGATAATAGAAAGCGGTGCTACGTTCAACGGACTCTGCAAAATGCCTAACAGCGAAAATGATAATACTGCTGAGAATGGGAAGTAGGTGTTTGGTCGTTGGTATTTAGGCGTTAGTATTTGGTCGTTAGTCGTTGGTCGTTAGTCGTTAGTCGTTGGTCGTTGGTCGTTAGTCGTTAGTCGTTAGTCATTGGTCGTTAGTCGTTGGTCGTTGGTCGTTGGTCTTTTGGCTAAAACTTTTTTTGAGGCTCTATTTTGTCTGAAAGACAATATTTTCATAACCGCAGGTCATCGACCTGCGGATTTTGTAGTAAGTACATCTGCCTAAAAGGCTGTATTTTAAACTTAAAACAATAATTTAGCCATTCATCTACACTAATCAACATGAAATATTCGTGGCAATTCGTGAAATTCGTGGAAAAAAAATAACCACAAAAAATTACAGTTCAGACAATATCCATAAAACAAAAATTACAGAATTTTAATATTTTCTGAAATTCTATAATATTGAATCTTTGTTCTTGAATTTTGATTCTTATATCTTGATTCTAAGGATTATAAATCCTTATACTCCAACATTCGGATTGCAAATCCGAATGAACGGAAAAAAAGGTATATACCTTTTGAGTAAAACGTGTAGCAAAAGGCATACCCTATAACGATAGTGCAGATTTGGAGCGTTTAGCAAAGTTTTTTAAATGGTATATAAACAAACACGGAACACGACTATGGCGCAGTGGAGGGCGACATGATATTTTCACTCCTGCAATAAATGAATTTGCGGA
>JAITOP010000349.1 GCA_031289895.1 Prevotellaceae bacterium | reverse complement strand
GCACCAATCGGTTGTAAATTACAATTATGAAAATTATCACAATTGCAATAATAATTAAAATAATCCAAGTTGTACTCATTCTTTTTTATTTAAAATGTTATTAATGTTTAATTTTTATTTATTCTTTATTTTTTTACTAATGAAAGTTGATTACAGAAATTTGTAAGTTTGATTAAATCTTTTTCTTTATTAAAATCAATATTATTTGATGATATGTATTGTGTTATTTCATTTTTAAATTGTGGATATAATTTCAAAAATGATTTAGAATTTAATATTTTGGTATATTTTCCATCTTTTTTCAACATAAATTCATCAAGAATAGTAAATTTAGCACTTTTTATTTCCGAAATATTTTTAACATAATTCAACCCCATATTTCCTTCGGTAAGCGTTGGCGAAGAATGATCTCTAACAAGTTCAGTAGGGAGTGGTTTAGGATTCATATCTGACCAAGGATTACCATTAGGATCTACATCTACTGTTGAGGCAGCAGATACTCCATTGGATGTACCGCTTGATTCTGCTGCAGATTTTGATGATGCCGTATTAAATACCGCCGATGTATAAGATTTTGTGGTACTTGTTGTAGAACTTGTTCCATAAGCTCCGTTTTTGACTTCTACAGCATCGCTTTTTGTGTGTCTATTTGTCAATAATTCTACATTGCCAGTTGCTACTATTTCTGCGAATTTTTTGCCTGAAGTATGCATAAATATTTTTTTGTCAATAATAATATATTCGACATCTTCAGGTTTTCCTAATGCTAATATTTTATCGCCGTCGCTAATAAACTGCATTTCTTCAACCAAAGTGTTATAATTAAGTTTTGCTGGAATTACGTTTCCATCCTTTTTTATAACTGTTCCATCCACAAACTGTTCGAACCTATAAATTAAGTTACGAGGCAATTTGTCGTTAATTTCGTCTTCAGTAGATACGTTATCTACATATACTTTTTCCTGTGCAATACAAATACTGCACGCTACAACCAATATCATGGTTATCAAAATAATTTTTTTCATAACTATTAGGGTTTTAAAATTAATATTTTTATACTATTCATTTTTTGTTGTTATAAGTTGAATACAATAATTAGTCAATTTTATTAAATCTTGTTCATTTTTGAAATCCACTTTTTTTGCTGATACATATTTATTGATTTCTTCTTTGCACTGAGGAAATATTTTTACAAACGAGTTTTTATTATTCGCTTTATTAAATTTCCCATTCGTTTCGAAGAAAAAATCGGCTATAATTTTAAATTTTATATCACGATATACTGCAAGTTTTTTGTCATCTCCGTTAGCATATACATTTTTGTAATTTACTACAGATGTGGTTGAACTTGATTGTCCGTAAGCCGCCGTTTTATCTTGTGTGTATGCGTATTCAATACGACACTTTTTTAAAAATCTGACAGCATTAAAATTTACCAGCAATTCGGCAAAACTTTTTTCAGAAACATAACAAAATACCCGATTGTCAATAATAACGTGCGAAACATCTTGCGGGTTCAAAACAGATAAAATATTTTTGTTTTTATCTAAAAATTGCATCTCGCTGATGAGTGTATTGTAATTAAATTTTGCAGAATCTATAATTCCATTTTTAAAAAATATTTTTCCTTGTGTAAATTCCGGAAATATATAAATTGTATCAGCTGGCAATGCTTCAACAATATTTTTTCCATCGTTTACATTAACATTTTTTATTTCTATTACAGAAACTTTTTGTGCAAAACAAGTAAAACCCACAACAAATAATAATGTGAATAAACTAATGTTTTTCATTGTTATTATATTTTATCTTAAATTTTAAATTTACCTTTGCAAAGATAAACAAAGATATAAAATGAAACAAGTATTTATAATATTTTTAACAATTATTTTTTTAACAACATTATCTAATGCTCAAAACATTGAAAATGTGAAGCACACATATTGCCGAAAAACCGCTGAAAAAATAATTATTGATGGCTCTTTTGATGAATCGGCATGGAGCATTACCGAATGGATTGATGACTTTGAAGATATTCGCGGCGGCGGTTTTCCTAAATATAAAACGCAGGTTAAAATATTGTGGGATAATGATTTTTTATATCTTGCCGTTAAATTTGATGAACCTCATATTTGCGCAAAAATAGATGAAAATGAGCAGCAGATTTATCTCGATAATGCATTTGAATTATTTATCGACCCCGACTGTGATGGTCGTAATTATTACGAATTTGAAATAAATGCAAATGGCGCAACATGGGATTTGCAAATGGATAAACCATATCGAGACGGTGGAAATTACAACAGTAATTGGAATATTAACGGTTTGAAAAAAGCAATTTCCATAAACGGAACGTTAAATAATCCTAATGATATTGACAGTTTTTGGACAATAGAACTTGCAATTCCTCTTTCGGCTTTCGATGAATATTCTAACGGCAACCGACCCGACGAAGGTACAAAATGGAAAGTGAATTTTTTGCGCGTACAATGGTATTTTGATATTATTGATGGAAAATATGTAAAAAAAACAGATGATAAAGGCAAACAATTAAAATCTGATTTTTGGGTTTGGTCGCCGCAAAAACAAGTAAATATGCATATTCCCGAACGTTGGGGAGTTGTTGAAATTAAGAATTAAAAATTAAGAATTAAGAATTTTTTTAAAACAAATAAAATATGATAAATAAAAAACTTTTAAATCCGCAAAGTGTTGCTATTATTGGAGCATCAAGTGATGTTCATAAACCCGGAGGAAAATTGCTGAAAAATTTACTCGAAAGTAATTTCAAAGGAAATATTTATGTTGTGAATCCCAAAGAGACAGAAATACAAGGCGTTAAATGCTTTGAAAAAGTACAAGACATTCCGGCGGTTGATTGTGCTATTTTGGCAATTGCAGCAAAATATTGTGTTGATACTGTTGATATACTTGCAAATAAAAAGAACACAAAAGGTTTCATTATTATTTCCGCAGGATTTTCGGAAGAAAATAAAGAAGGCGCAGATATTGAAAAACGCATTACAGATATAATAAATAATGTTGGCGGAAGCCTTATAGGACCTAATTGTACGGGATTTTTAAATTCAAATTACACAGGAGCGTTTGACAGGCCTATTCCTGTTATAAATCCGCAAGGTGTTGATTTTGTTACTGGTTCGGGCGCAACAGCCGTATTTATAAAAGAATATGGAATTTCAAACGGCTTGCAGTTTAATAGTGTTTGGGCTGTCGGAAATTCGGCGCAATTAGGTATTGAAGATGTTCTCGAATATTGGGACGAAACATTTACCGACCAAAGTTCGCGCGTGAAAATGATTTATATGGAAAAAGTAGGAAATCC
>JAITOP010000150.1 GCA_031289895.1 Prevotellaceae bacterium | reverse complement strand
ATTTTTTTCATAATTATTTATCTTTGAATTTCTATTAAAGTTCCCCCGTTAAGCGGCATTTGCAATGCCGCTTTTTTAACATTATCGGATTTGCAATCCGATATACATATTCTGTTGTTCTCATATTGTTTTATATTTTCATTTTACTTTAATTATTTATTCAATTACAAATTGTTTCTTGTTTTCCAAGCGGCATTACAAATGCCGCTTTTTTAACATTATCGGATTTGCAATGCTATACTTATTTTCTGTTATTATACAATCGTTTTCCATTTTAAATCTATTTTATCAATTTCTATCAATGCTTCCATATCTGCATAATTTCGAGCACTCGAATATAGATAATTTTCCGCGAAATCTACCAATCCGGCTCGTACAGGATTCTCGTGTATATATGATAATTTCTGTTCAATAAAACTATTGGAATAAATTAATTCAGCATGGTTTTCATGTGTCCAAAATTGATATTTTCCTTCTTTATTTTGTCGTTTAGCGGCATGCGCAAACAATCGCAACATCCATTCCCGCCGACTTTCTTGTGAGTTAGTTTCTATAGCTTCGATAATAGCCTTACTTGTAAACTTCTTGAAATCTCGTATAGTTCCGCTTAAATCATCTATATCGCTTCTAACCAATAAATGAACATGATTTGACATAACAACGTAAGCATATATTTCCATAGATTTATGTTGTCTGCAATATTGTAAACTTTCTAATAATATATCCTTATATGTTTTTCGCGAAAACACATCTACCCAGTACACTACCTGAAATGTAAGATAGTGTAATTTCGATTGTTCTACTATTTGGTATCCTGTTGGCATTGTTTATTTTTTTTGTTTTTATTTATTCAATTACAAATTGTTTTTTGTTCCCAAGCGGCATTACAAATGCCGTTTAACGGGAGTAATAAATCCTTGCTTGGGATTTTTGTATTGCTCAAAGAATGCAAAAATATCTTCTAAGTTTTCTGTTACAAGACCTGTATTAAAACAAGCAAATTTGTTATCAGTAGTAAATACGACTTTTTTTTCCTGAAGTAATTTTCTGAACGTAAATTCGAGATAATTTTTCAAAATGCTATTGTTCTTTTTTGTTGTATCGGAAAAATCCCAATTTTCTTTATCTGCCAACGTATCGGCTAAGAAAGAAACAGCACCATCATAATTAGGAAATAATGCAAATTTAAATAATTCTGAATAGAATTGGTTTTTTGCCATATTGGTTTTATTATATTTTACAATCAATTTTTATTAAAAAAATAAAAGCCATCTATAATAATTTTGATGGCTTTCTATATATCTTTTCATCTTTATCTAAGTTTTTTTTGCAGATAGACCTGCACCATCTTTATATAAAAATATTTCACAAATGTATAACTAATTTTTTACATAACAAAATTTGATAATATTTTATTTGTAATTTTTTCATTAATCACATTCTCAAATTAATCACATTCCCACATTCCAAAATTAATCACATTCCAAAATTCTCAAATTAATCACATTCCCAAATTAATCACATTCCCACATTAATCACATTCCCACATTCCCACATTAATCACATTATCAAATTTAATCACATTAACAAAATATCATTCAAAATTCCTGATGCTGTTTGTTTTGCGCCTGCGCCTGCGCCTTGTATGATTATCGGCGATGTGTAAAAATCGGTGTACAGCAGCACTGCATTGTCTGTTCCGTTGAGGTTATAAAATGGATGCTGTTCGTCAATTTTTTCAAGTCCTGTTTTAATTTTCTTGTTTTTTATGCTTGCCACAAAACGCAATTTTTTATTTTCGCGTGCTGCATCATTATATAATTTTTGAAAACAGGCTTCGTTTTTTTCAATCATAGCATAAAAATCGTCAATAGTTCCGTTGAAATATTCTTCCTCCAAAAATGCTTTGTGTTCAATATCATTTTGTTCTGAATTTATTCCCAATTCGCGAGCAATTATTGTGATTTTGCGCAAAACGTCTGTTCCCGAAATATCCAAGCGCGGGTCGGGTTCGGTGTAGCCTGCATTTTGGGCTTCGCGAATTATTTGTGCAAATGTTTTTTTGCCATCGTAACTGCTGAATAAAAAATTAAGCGAACCCGACAATACGGCATCGCAGGCATGTATTTTGTCGCCGCTGTTGATAATTTGATTTATTGTTGATATTACAGGCAAAGCCGCGCCAACAGTAGTTTCGTACTTAAATGAAACTTTTTCTTTTTTTGTTGATTCGATAAGTGTTTTATAATTTGAAAATGACGACGAACCTGCAATTTTATTACACGTAACAACAGAAATTCCATTTAAAAACAAATCGTTGTATTTTGCCGAGATATATTTATTTGCCGTACAATCCACAAAAATAGTATTATGCAACGACAACGAATAAATTTTATCAAAATAATCGTCTCCGGCATTGTCGTTGCCCGACTGTAACTGCTCGCTGATATTTTCAAGATTTATACCGTTTTTTGCAATGATATATTTTTTGCTGTTGCTCAGTCCCACCACCACAATTTCTTTACTCCAGCGTTGTTCGATATAATGTTTTCTTTGTTTGATAATTTCTATCAAAGCCTTGCCTACAACGCCGTATCCTGCTAAAAAAATATTTATCGTTTTTTTCGATTCGTCAAAAAATTCATAATGAATTGCGCGTATTGCATCGTTAACATCTGCGGTTGAAACTACTGTTGAAACATTTTTTTCGGACGAGCCTTGCGCAATTGCACGTATATTTATTCCGCGCCGTCCGAGAGCGTCAAACATTCGCCCGCTTGCTCCCGACTGGTTTTTCATATCATTACCAACCAGCGAAATTATCGAAAATCCTTTTTCAACTTTCAGCGGTTCTACTTTTCCGAGCGAAATTTCGTAGGCAAAAGTTTCGTCAACGGCGATTTTTGCTTTGTCAGCCGCCGATTCGTCGATTGCCACACACATCGTATGTACCGAAGATGCCTGTGTGATAAGAATTATATTTATTTCGTTGTTGCTGAGAGTGCCAAACAGACGGCTTGTATATCCGGGCGCAACCATTCCGTTGCCTTCCATCGAAAGCAGTGCTATGCGGTTGGAACTCGAAAGTCCGCGTATTGTGCCATGCGTTTCGGGCGGATTACATTCGATAAGCGTTCCTTTTTCTTCGGGCGAAAAAGTATTTTTCACATAAATAGGAATCCCTTTGCTAACAACAGGTTGAATTGTAGGCGGATAAACAACTTTTGCGCCGAAATGCGAAAGTTCCAACGCCTCTTTATACGAAATATTATCAATCGTTTTGGCTTCGGGAACAACGCGCGGGTCGGCTGTCATCATTCCAGTAACATCCGTCCATATTTCTAAAACCCGCGCCGCACTGCCAACAGCAAGTAAAGCAGCGGTATAATCCGAGCCGCCGCGTCCGAGAGTGGTTGTTCTGCCCTCGGCATCGCAAGCGATAAATCCGGGCAGCAAATACAATTTACAATTATTTTTTGCCGTAAGTTTTTTTATGTTTGCATTTGTTGTTTTTGTATCAACAATATTTTGCGATTGATGGCGCTCGGTTCTTATTACTGTTCGCGAGTCAATCCATTTATGACTTATGTTTAACGAGCTGAGTTTTGCACTTATAATTTTTGTTGATAATATTTCGCCGAAACTCATTATCAAATCTACGATATGATTGCTTAACTCGCGAATTAAAAAAACGCCGTTGGTAATTTCGCGAAGGCTCTTTATCTGCTCTTTACAAACTGCTGTTGCCTCATCTTTGTACTCGGTAGAAATAAGTTCGTCAATCAATTTCAGATGACGTTCTTCGAGTTTATCAATCAACTCAATATATTTTTTGTCGTGATTTGCAGCGGTATTTCCGATGAGAATAAGACTGTCGGTGCAACCGCTTATCGCCGATGCTACAACTATTGTTTTATCAAGTTCGACGGCTTTTTTCACTATCGAAATCACTTTTTCTATGTTAGCAGAATCGGCAACCGATGTCCCGCCAAATTTTAATACTTGCATTTTATTAATGTTAATTGTTAATGATTAATTATTAACTGTTAATGATTAATTCTTAATGATTAATTGTTAATGATTAATTGTTAATTTATCTAAGTTTTTATCTGTGTAAATCTGTCTCATCTGCATTATCTGTGTGCTTTTTCAATTCTTAATTTTTAATTCTTAATTCTTAATTCTCTCCCCACATTTTTCTTTCAATATTTTCTGAATTTGCATCCATTCCAATAAAAATCCATCGTGTCCGAATTGTGATTTTATTTCAAAATATTCAGCATTATTGATATGTTTTGCCAAAAATTTTTGTTCCTCAACAGGAAAAAGCACATCGCTATCAATACCTATACAAATTGTTTTTGCGGTAATTGCAGCCAATGCTTTTTCAACGCCGCCTCTGCCGCGTCCAACATTATGACTATCAATAGATTTACTAAGATAATAATATGAATACGCATCAAATCGGTTCGACAGTTTTTTACCTTGATATTGCTGATACGAACACGCTTTGTTTGCAAAAAGCGTATCAACATTTTCTTCTTTCTGCGTAATTCCGTAGCCCTCGTGCGACCGATACGACAACAACGCTATCGACCGCGCTGCCTCTAATCCTTTTTTGCCGCCGTCAATATTTTTCTGCTCGCCAAAAGTATTATCAGCCAAAACAGCCATTCGTTGCGATTCGTTAAATGCTGTCCCCCAAGGCGATACGCGAGCGTTGCAGGCAATCAAAACCGAACATTTAATTAATTCGGGTTCTGATATACTCCATTCCAACGCCTGAAATCCGCCGATAGAACCGCCGATAATCAAATCTATAGCCTTAATTTTTATATGATTTTTAACAATTTTGTGAGCCTCAACAATGTCGCGAACGCTTACTTCAGGAAAATCGAGCAGGTAACGATTTGTAAGTTTATTTTTGCGTTCGGCGTTCACATCAATCGAAGCGGGACCGCTGCTGCCATAACACGAACCAAGCATATTTACACAGATAATAAAATATTTGTCGGTGTCGAAAAACTTATTTTTGCCCACAAATAAATCCCACCACTCTTCAGGATTTGAGTTTGCCGTAAGCGCATGACATATCCAGATTACTTTTTTATTATCGCAATATTCTCCGCTTGTGTGATAGCAAAGTTCCAAATTATCAATAGTTTTGCCACACTCAAATGTAAATGTTTTATCGTATTTTAAAATATATTTTTCCAATCTATAATAATATTTTTCAATGTTCACTTTATATTTTTGCGGATGCAAAGGTAATATTTCTAAGCTTATTTGCGAAAAAAACAC
>JAITOP010000018.1 GCA_031289895.1 Prevotellaceae bacterium | reverse complement strand
ACGTGGCATGCCGCGTCTCTACATCTGCCATACAACAAAAAAAGCGGCATTACAAATGCCGCTTAGCGGGGATTTTTTTCCTCTTGACAGAAATTTTCGCGCGTCTTGATGCAAATTTTCTTCCCACTTGATGGAAATTTTCGCGCGTCCTGACGCAAATTTTCTCACATCAAGACATGAAAAATTTCCGTAAATATTTACTCTTTTGGGAGTAAAAATTACGACATTAATCATTAATCACTAATAATTAACAATTATTTCTTACCTTTGCAGTTGAAAATATTTAAATTAAAATAATAAATAAATTATGTTTATAGACAATTCAATTAAGTACAAAGTTGCTGATATTGCGCTTGCTGAGTGGGGTCGCAAGGAAATAGAAATAGCCGAAAAAGAAATGCCCGGATTGATGGCAATACGCAAAAAACATTCATCGCAAAAACCTTTGAAAGGCGCACGGATAATGGGTTCGCTGCACATGACAATTCAAACCGCCGTGCTTATCGAAACGCTTGTCGAACTTGGCGCGGATGTGCGTTGGTGCAGTTGCAATATTTTTTCTACGCAAGACCATGCCGCCGCCGCAATCGCAGCCGCAGGCGTTCCTGTGTTTGCTTGGAAAGGCGAGTCGCTCGAAGATTATTGGTGGTGTACGGCAATGGCATTAACTTTTGCCGACAACAAAGGCGCAAATCTGATTGTTGACGATGGCGGCGATGCTACTTTGCTTATTCACAAAGGTTTTGAAGCCGAAACAAACGCATCGGTACTTGACATTCCAACAAATATCCGTGAAGAAAAAATCATAAACGAAACGCTTAAAACAATTCTTGCCGAAGATTCGGATAAATGGCATCGCGCTGTAAAAGAGTGGAAAGGCGTTTCGGAAGAAACAACCACAGGCGTACATCGTTTATATCAGATGAAAGAGGCGGGCAAATTGCTTGTTCCCGCGATAAATGTAAACGATTCGGTAACAAAAAGCAAGTTCGATAATCTGTACGGTTGCCGCGAGTCGCTTGCTGACGGAATTAAACGCGCTACCGATGTTATGATAGCCGGAAAAGTTGTTGTAATATGCGGATACGGCGATGTTGGCAAAGGTTGCGCCCGCTCGATGCGTGCTTACGGCGCTCGTGTAATTATTACCGAAATTGACCCTATTTGTGCGTTACAGGCTGCAATGGAAGGTTTTGAAGTAAAGACAATTGAACAATCGCTCGACGAAGGAAATATTTACGTTACGGCAACAGGAAATTGCGATATTATTACATACGAACATCTTAAAAACATGAAAGACCAAGCAATTGTGTGCAATATCGGACATTTTGACAATGAAATTCAAGTGCAGCAACTCGAAAGTGATACTTCGATAAAGAAAATCCAGATAAAACCTCAGGTAGATAAATATCTTTTCCCTGATGGACATTCAATTTTTCTTTTGGCTGAAGGGCGATTGGTAAATCTTGGCTGCGCTACCGGACATCCTTCGTTTGTGATGAGCAATTCGTTTGCAAATCAAACGCTTGCGCAATTAGAATTATGGGCAAATAATCCGGATATTGATGTATATCGGCTGCCCAAAAAACTTGACGAAGAAGTGGCTCGCCTGCATCTCGAACAACTTGGCGTGAATCTTACAACTTTATCGCAAAAACAAGCGGAATACATTGGCGTTTCGGTTGAAGGACCTTATAAAGCCGAACATTATAAATATTAAATTTTGTTCGCGTTTGAGCGGGATATACTGCGTTTGGATTGATTTTCTGAAAAATGTAATATCCACAAAAACACAAAGGACACAAAGATTTTTTTTAATAATAGGCTAAAAATTTTTTTGAGGTGCTATGAAAAATAATTATACTTTGCGCGGAATGGTTTCGAGCAAAAGCACTATTTAATATTTCTATCCAACAAAGACACAAAGAAAATATTGATTCTAAATATTTTATAAAAAGTCTTTGTGTTCTTTGTGGGATATTATAATTTATGCCCAAAACCAAACCGAGCGCAGTATAGCAATGTTCAACATTCTTCTCAAAAAAAGTTTTTATAATAAATTTGCATATTATAAGTGAACATATTATCTTTGCACTGATAATATATATTCAAATTAATTAAACAACCAAAATTATGTGGATTAAATCTCATTCAATCGTTACAAAAGAAGTTACAAAAGAACAAATGTGGAAACTGTTTGCTGATGTAAATAATTGGCATACATGGGATAAAGGAATTGAGTTTGCCAAACTCGATGGTGAATTTGAAGTAGGCAGTCATATTTTGCTGCGACCGCAAGGCGGACCAAACGTCAAAATAGAATTGCCGGAAGTAATCGAAAACAAAAGATTTCTTACAGTTTCTAAATTTCCGTTAGCCAAAATGTATGACGACCATGTATTTGAAGAAACTGCCGACGGATTGAAAATAACCATTACAATTTCCGTTAAAGGATTGCTGAGTTTTTTATGGGTAAAACTTGTTGCTCAAAAAAATGCGGATGCTTTGCCAAACGATATGCAAGAACAGATAAAGCATGCAAAAAATATAGCAATATGAAATTGGAAGACAATACATTCAGTGTAGAA
>JAITOP010000387.1 GCA_031289895.1 Prevotellaceae bacterium | reverse complement strand
TTAAAGGGTACACTACCGCAGGTACGTTTACCACCGACAACGGCAGCTATACTATTAACATGCCTGAGGGCAGCACTACACTTGTTGTTAGTTATATTGGGTACAAAACACAAGAGATAGTTGTCGGCAATCGCAGTATTATTGACATTGCCTTATCCCCCGATGTTACACAAATTGAAGAAGCATTTGTTGTAGCCTACGGAACTGCTAAAAAAAGCACTTACACCGGCTCGGCGGCTGTTGTAGGTTCTGACAAAATTAAGGATATACCTGTAACTTCATTTGAAAATGCTTTGAATGGAAAAATTGCAGGTATGCAAGTTACTACGAGTTCGGGTCAGGCAGGTTCTGCAACCAACATTCGTATTAGAGGTACAGGTTCTATGAATGCTTCAAATGAACCTTTGTATGTAATAGATGGAGTTCCTGCGGTTTCGGGCGACCAAAGCCAAATGGGTTCGTACATTTATACATCGAGTAGCGTAATGAGTTCACTAAATCCTTCGGATATTGAATCTATTACTGTGTTAAAAGATGCTGCTGCATCTGCTTTGTATGGTTCGCGTGCAGCAAATGGAATTATTGTTGTTACAACCAAAAAAGGGAAAACAGGTCAACCAAAAGTTAATTTTAAATCGTCTGTAAGCTTTACACCAAGTTTTGCTACCGACAATTGGGAACTCGCATCTCCAGAACAAATGTTGGAAATGTATTATGAACTTTTTTGGAACGGATATGTGAATGACGGGAATACCGAAGCGTATGCAAATACACGTGCACTTACTCAAATGAATAATAGATGGAATAAACACGGTTATTCTTTTTCAACGACTGATAATACAGTAAATACTCTTAAAGTTGATTGGTTAACAGATGGCGTTGAGAACAGAAGTGGAAAATATTTTGATTGGGAAGATGCTTTATTTAGAACAGCCGTTTATCAAACTTATGATTTGTCTGTAAGCGGAGGCTCTGAAAATACTTCGGTTTATTCATCATTAGGATATGTAAGAGATAAAGGAAGAACTATCAACAACGATTTTAATCGTATATCGGGACGTGTAAATTTAAATCAAAAAGTAGGAAAATATGTTGAATTTACAACAAATGTAGGTTTGTCAAAAAGTACCAAAATAGGATTTAATGATACTCGTAATATCAGAGATAATTATTTTTATTTAACACGAAATATGCTGTGGCCTCTATATTGGCCTACCGATTATAAAACAGGTGAACCATGGACAGCAGCGTATGGAAGTAGTGCGCGTAATCCTATTTACTATAGTAATGAATGGGATAACTCTTCAAAAACAGTTAAAATTTCTGCAAGCGAAACTCTGTTAGTAAAAATATTGCCTGAACTCTCATTAAAATCTATTTTCTCGTATGATAATACAAATATAAAAGACCATTTGTATTATAGTGCACTTCATTATACCGCATCTACAACAGGAGGCAGTATAACCGAAATTAGCACAGACGTAACAAAATGGGTATCGTCAACAACATTGAATTTTGATAAAACATTTGCCGAAAAACATAATGTTACTTTTTTGGCAGGTTTTGAAGCAGAAAAAAACAACACCAAATATATTTATGCAAACGGAACTCAATTACCTACAAGTACACTTCATACAGTATCAACAGCAGGAAGCACAGTAGCTTATGGATATAATTGGGGATACACAATAGCATCAGTACTTTCGCGTGCCGAATATAATTATGAAAGTAAATATTTTGCATCTGCATCATTCCGTCGTGATGGTTCATCTCGATTTGGACCGGATACACGTTGGGCTGATTTTTGGTCGCTTGCTGGGGCATGGACTCTGACTCGTGAAGAATTTATGCAAAAATTACCTGTTGTAAATAATCTTCGTTTACGATTAGCCTACGGTGTTAATGGAACTACCACTTCATCCAATTACGGATGGCGTTCGTTGACTTCATATTCGGCAAAATATATGGAAAAACCGGGAGGAGGACTTGCTAATATAGGAAACGACTTGTTAACATGGGAAAACAATTATACTACAAACATAGGTATAGATTTTGGCTTGTTTAAAAATAAATTGCGCGGAACAATAGAATACTTCAACAGAAATTCTAAAAATCTATTACAGGATGTTCCTATTACAGAAGTTTCCGGATTTGCCTCAACTCTAAAAAATATAGGAGAAATGAATAATAAAGGATTGGAAATAGAAATTAGCGGCGATATTATTAAAAACAATGATTGGACTTGGGATGCAAGCATTTCAGCATCGTTTATAAAATCAAAAATCACAAAACTATATGGCGGTTCTGATATTATTTGGTATGACCCGACAGGCGCAGATAGTCGTGTACAATATATATACAGAGAAGGTTATTCAAATCTTTCTTTATACGGATTGGAATGGGCAGGAGTTGACCAAAGCAACGGTAAAAATGTTTGGTATACCAATAACAGTAATAATGATACAAGTATTAAAGGATTTAAGAAAAATGTATCATACGATTATGATGATGCAGATGAAATTATACTTGCAGATATGAATCCTAAAGTATTCGGAAGCATAAACACAAATGTTACATGGAAAAACATAACATTGGGATTAAACTTTACATACAAACTCGGGGGTTATACATACGATGCTATGAGCCGCGACGTAAACGATGATGGTTATTATTGGGAACGTTTTATGTGTGCTGATACTTATACCGGACGTTGGACATATTTTAATGAAAGCGGAAAATACCCTATGCGTGTTTATGATGATTTGACTGATGCAATGGAATTCAGCTCACGTCATAAAAATCCGGGAAGTTATTTGAGATTGAAAAATATAACTATAGCCTATTCATTCCCTCAAGACCTTGTTAAAAAAATAGGATTGGGAAGCGCCCGCGTTTATTTCAGCGGAACAAATTTACTTACTTTTTCAGCATATAAATTATATGACCCCGAAGTAGGTGTCTATGCCAGCAGAGGTTGGGAACTGCCTATAGGAAAAACTTACACTTTCGGTATTGAACTTAGTTTTTGATTATTAACAATAAAAAATACATTAAAATGAAAAAAATAATAATATATACAATATCTTGTATTCTAATATTATCGTCTTGCTCGGATTTTTTGGATGTAAAACCGACAAATCAAGCCGATAGCAAATCATCAGTAGCCAATGCTGCCGATGCTCAGGTTATTATGAACGGTTTAATGCGTAAAATGACTTCATCATCATATTATGGTAGAAATATGTTTTTATACGCAGATGCCAAAGGTGGTGATTTATGTATTGGCGGAAGAGGCAGAGGTTACGACCAATTATATATTTTCGACCATTCGGCATCATCATCTTCGTATTCCGGTTTTTGGTCACAAATATACCATTGTCTTACTCAAATAAACAATTTAATAATAAATATAGATTTATTAACCGAAGCAGGTAACGGTTCTGCTGCTTTAAACCATTTTAAGGCACAGGCATTAACGGCTCGCGCAATTTGTTATTACGACCTTGTACGCTTATACGGTAAACCTTACGACATGGATAAAGCATCTTATGGCATTCCTCTTGTTAAAACAGTTCTTGATGCATCAGCACAACCAACACGCGCATCGGTTGAAGAAATTTATACTCAGATTGTATCTGATTTGACAGATGCTGTTCCATTATTTGATGTATCGAAAAAAGATAACGGATACATTAATTATTATGCAAATGTAGCAATGCAGGCAAGAGTTTATTTGCAAATGCAAAATTACAATGCAGCTTTAACCGCTGCCGAAGAAATTATAACTTCAAACAAATACACTCTATATACAAATGCAAATTGGCTTGCTTCGTGGTCAAAACAATTTCAAACAGAATCAATTTTTGAACTTGCTATGTATTCAAACGAAGGAGACCTTTCAGTATCCTCCTTAGGTTCAATGACAATTAATTCAAGCCATGCAGAAAGCAATTGGGACTATTTCATAACAAGTGATGGTTTTCTTAATTTGCTTGGTGAAGATGCTGATGATATTCGTTGGGGAGTTATGGATAAAGATGAAAAATCAGAAACCACTGCTCATCCGGCAGTACGGCTTGGATGTTGTTATAAATATTTAGGCGGCATTACCTGTTCCGGAGATGGAAAACAAACAACCACCGCAGTAAATATAAAAGTTATCCGTCTTTCCGAAATTTATTTGATTGCTGCCGAAGCCGCATTATTAAAATCGACTGCCGACAAAACAAAAGCAGCAGCATATTTGCAGGAAATTCGTCAACGTTCTCCAAATCTAACGCCTGCTAATGATACAAATGTTACTTTAGAAATGATACAAAACGAGCGCAGCAAAGAATTGATTTGTGAAGGTCAACGTTTCTTTGATATGATGAGATGGAACAAAAGTATTACTTTCGATGATATTTGGGCTCAATCTCCTGTAACAAGTCGTCCTGCAACAATTGACAGAACATTCAACAAAGCAATCTTACCGATAGGACAATATGAAATAAATGCAAATCCTGCAATCAGAGACCAGCAAAATCCCGGATATTGATTTTTGTAATATCTTTAAATAAAAAAAACAACTGCCCAAAATTTAGGGCAGTTGTTTTTTTATTAAATTTTCAATTTTTCACATTCTCAAATTTTCACATTTTCACATTAATCACATTAATCAAATTAATTTACTGTCAATCATAATTTGATTTACTTTGCGTGTTGCGTCTGCTGATGCTTTAAATTCGGCTTTTTCGTTATCGCTGATAGGAAAATCA
>JAITOP010000360.1 GCA_031289895.1 Prevotellaceae bacterium | reverse complement strand
AACTGTTAAATTCCATAATTTTTTGTTTTTTGTGTCCCTGTCGAGACGGTTAATAATTTATTTTAACTTAAAGAATGAAAAATAAACAAATCATAAAAGATGACAAAAAATCCCGATAGGGATTGTATGTTTGTAAAAATGTAAAAATATCCCCATTGTTCGACCCCGTATGGGGTCGGAGGTGGTGTGGACATTCTTTTTCTACCAACATTTGAATCCTGACGGATTCATTCCATCTGTTATAATTTATTTATTTTTTATTAATAAATTGAAACAAAGATAACATTTTTTTAGTAATGGTTTGTGATTAATGGTTAGTGATTAGTGATTAATGGTTAATTGCTTGCCAAGTTTTCAACTCAACAACCCACTTACGACTTACGACTTACAACTTACGACTTACAACTTACGACTTACAACTTATGACTTACGAAAATCTTTTATATCTTTGCGCTGCTTTTTAATGATTATAATGGACGATAATAAGATAAATAATGTATTGACGTTTGTGTCTGTGGTTATTGTGGGGACATTGCTGCTTTCGCTGCTGCCTGCTTTTAATGTGGGCAATTTTGAATTTAAAAAAGTAGATGTTGTTGCCGATATTCGCATCGACGAAAAAAATGTTGATACAAGCGCAATGGATGCTATTCGTAAACTGAAACTCAAATTTGTTGATACCTGCAAAACAGGAGTAGTCTGCATCGACGATTATTCTCCCCAGCATAATGCTATGAATAGTTTTTACGCCGCTTTGGATTCGGGCAATCGTACCGTGCGCATTGCTTATTTTGGCGATTCGTTTATCGAAGGCGATTTGCTTACAGGCTCGTTGCGTGCGTTGTTTCAAAAAAAATATGGCGGCAATGGCGTAGGTTTTGTTCCCATTAATTGCATTACGGCAGGTTTTAGAGTTTCGGTTATAACGTCAGCCGTTGGTTGGGACGAGCATTGCGTTACCGACAGCGTTTTCAGTCGCAAAAAACAAGGAATTTCAGGTCATTATTTTATTCCCGATACAAATTCTACTGCAACATTTTCGTGCCGAACGGTTTTTGGAAAAGAACCCGACACCTGTTCCAAGGCATCATTTTATTTTATTACCGATGGCAATTTAAAATTTACCACAACAATTAATCGCAAAATAAAAGAAGAACACAGTATCAAAGGCAGCGCAGATATTCAGAAAGTTTCGGTTACGGGAAATATTGGACATGTACGAATTACCATCAACAACCCCGGCGTAAACACTCGTTTTTTCGGCGCAACGCTTGATAATGAAAATGCAGGCGTTGTTGTCGATAATTTTTCGCTTAGAGGAGTGTCGGGCGAAACGCTTAAAACGATTCCCGAAACAACATTGCGCGATTTTGACAGTTTGCGAAATTACGATTTGATAATATTGCAATACGGCTTGAATGTCGCCTCAAAAACAGGAACTAATTACAGTCAATACAAAAAAACACTGACGGGCGTGATAAATTATCTTCGTAATAATTTTGGCAACAGCAATTTTATGCTTGTAAGCGTTGGCGACCGTGCAGCAAAAATCAACGGTGAAATGACAACAATGCCCGGCGTAAAAAATCTGCTGATAACACAACAGGAAATCGCATCAGAATGTGGAATTGCATTTTGGAATTTGATGGATGCAATGATGCTTGACGGAGGAATTGTTGGATACGTGAAATCGAAACCATCAAAAGCCAATTTGGATTACACGCATATTAACATACGTGGCGGCGAACAAATTGCAACACGTTTGTTTGAAACTATTGAATATGAAAAACAAAAATATATTGAAAAGAAAAAATACAGCAATTAAAAAAATATGAAATTATATTTTATACGAAAAATTAAATTTATTGTTTTGACCAACATCATTTTTTTGGCTTGTGCAGGCTTTTTGTCGGCGCAATCAGATTCTGACAATTACATCGAAAACATATCGTTACACGTTGCTACCGAAACAGTTTTGCCATCATCGTTTCTGGGCGCACAACCTAATATCATACACGATTCTTCACATAGTTTGTCGCCGTTTTTTGAAAAACTTATGATACTTCGCAGCATAAAAGATGTTGAAAAACCTGTTGTGCGCATAGTTCACATCGGCGATTCGCACGTTCGCAGCCACGAATTTACGCCCGCGCTTAATTTGCGCTTAACCGAAACATTCGGCAATGCAGCAACAAATTTTATTGACGGATACAAAAGCAGCGGAATTGTTGAGGAAAACGGATTGCACGGAATTGTTTGTCATTGCGTAGGAATTAACGGCGCAACAAGTAAAAATTTTTTGGACGAAAAAAATATCAAAGAAATAAAAAAACTGCAACCCGATTTAATTATAATTTCGCTCGGCACTAACGAAAGTCTTGGCAGATACGATTCGCTGTATCATTACAATATGATGGAAAAACTTTTTTGGGCGTTGATAACCGAATGTCCCGATGCCCAAATTTTATACACCACGCCGCCCGGAGCGTTTAAAACAACTTACAGCCGAGCGCGTAAACGCAAGTATCGCAAAATTATTTCGGTTGACGAAAATAAAAACACAAAATACGCAGCATCAACCATTATGCAGTTTGCCGCCGACCATAATTCGGCTTGCTGGGATTTGTTTAATGTTGTTGGCGGCGACGAATATGCCTGCAAAAACTGGAAAGATGGAAATTATTATAAATACGACAATTTACATTTTCTTTTCGATGGATATTCGCTTCAGGGATATCTGCTCTACGAAGCGCTGATAACCGATTACAACCAATATGTGTTGGATAAATGTGAATAATTTGTTAATGTGAATAATGTGAATAATGTGTTAATTTGTAAATGTGAGTAATTAAATTTATATGAATAATTGGTTCAATAATATTGGTTTCGATTTTGATAAAATTAAATCGCTGTTTGTTTACAGCACAAGCGAACCAATGATTTTCAACAGCGGATTTTTCATGTTTTTGTTTTTGGCTTTTATCATTGCCTACACAGCATTGAAAAAACGACTGACTCCGCGACTTATTTTTGTTACCGCATTTTCATATTATTTTTATTATAAAAGCAGCGGATTTTATTTTTTTCTGCTTGGAATAGTTACTGTCAGCGATTTTTTAGTGGCTAAATATCTGGCTCGCGCAAAAACAAAAATTATACGCCGTATATTACTTTCAATAAGCATATTTGTTGGACTTGGACTGCTTGCATATTTTAAATATTTCAACTTTTTCGGAGCAACTTTTTCGTCTATCGTTGGCGGAAATTTTCAGCCGTCAGATATTTTTCTTCCCGTAGGAATATCATTTTTCACATTTCAGTCGCTAAGTTATACGATAGACGTTTATCGGCGAAATATCGAACCTTTGAACAACATTCTTGATTACGCTTTTTACGTTTCGTTTTTTCCGCAATTAGTTGCAGGACCAATAGTTCGCGCCCGCGATTTTATTCCGCAAATTCGTCAGCCGCTAAAAATCACCAACGAAATGATTGGCATAGGAATTTTTTTCGTTATTTGCGGGCTGTTCAAAAAAGCAATAATATCCGACTATATCGGAATAAATTTTGTTGACCGCATATTTGATAATCCGGCGCTTTATTCGGGCATCGAAAACCTTTTCGGAGTTTACGGTTACGGACTTCAGATATACTGCGATTTTTCGGGATACAGCGACATGGCGATAGGAATAGCGATGCTGCTTGGTTTCAGGTTTAATATAAATTTTGATTCGCCCTACAAATCGGCAAGCATCACCGAATTTTGGCGGCGGTGGCACATTTCGCTATCGTCGTGGTTGCGCGATTATCTTTATATTTCGCTCGGCGGAAACCGCAAAGGCAAAATTCGCACATACATCAATCTGTTTGTAACAATGCTTCTTGGCGGATTGTGGCATGGCGCAAACTGGAATTTTATCATTTGGGGCGCATTGCACGGAATGGCTCTTGCGGCGCATAAATTTTTCAGATTTATTTTACACCGCGAAAAAAACGAAACATCGCCCGCACGCAGCCTCAGTCATTGGCTTGGCGTGTTGCTGACTTTTCATTTTGTAATGTTTGCATGGATATTTTTCCGCAACCAGTCGCTCGCCGATTGCCGTATAATTTTATCGCAAATTTTCGGCAACTTTCAACCGCAGCTTTTATGGCAACTTTTATCAGGCTACACGCTTGTTTTCGTATTTATTTTTATAGGATATATATTGCATTTCACACCTTTCAGAATCGAAAATTACTTTAAAAATAAATTCATAACATTTCCCTTAATCTACAAAGCAATAGTAATTATAGTACTGATATATTTCATAATACAAATAAAATCCGGAGACGTGCAACCGTTTATTTATTTTCAGTTTTAGAATTGTTTAATTGTTGATTTGCTTAGTTGTTGATTTGAATAAGCACGCAGATAACACAGATTAAAGGGTACCTCTAAAAACCCTCCATATTTCCCGCAGTATCTATTGAATCATTTTTTTTGAATCAAAGAACTTCCCTCGTTCCGTTTTCTATTCTTTTATGTTTTCATTACTTTTTTTTTGTAATTATCTAAATAACAAGTTATTATCATTTGTTTTGTTTGCAACAGGGCATAGTTATCCCATCAAATAGCCGATAATTGAATTTTACGGTACATATTGTATGTCAGATTC
>JAITOP010000339.1 GCA_031289895.1 Prevotellaceae bacterium | reverse complement strand
TATTATTTAAATACCGGTTAACGGTGAATGTTCCATTATTTACAGTTAGGTTTTTAGTGAGTACTGTATTAACCATACCCGAAAGCGTAGATGTTAAAGTTGCAGCGTCTCCTCCACATACTGAAATTGTAACCTGATTTGTTCCTTGCCCGCTAATGATATTTACATTGCTGCTGCCGCTCCATGTTACATTTGTTCCTGTGGGCAAATTTGGAATAGTATAGGTAACTTGTTGAAAACTGTAAGGGTTGTCGTTGCCTGTGATATATATCAATGCATCTAATACTTCAGTACCAGAATTTGTTAGGTCTAACCATTTACATAATCCTGTAGCGTCACTTCCTCCTCCTACCCATGAAGCATTAAACTTTCCATACTCTGCTTGAGGTTGATTACAATAGGAGATATATTGATTATAATTATGATTCCCATGTAATTGTCCAACAACACGTTTATTTTGGTCAAATAAAGGAGCACCAGATGAGCCATGTTCAACGACACCATTATCAAATTCAACAACCCAATGAGTGTTTACAGGAGATATTATTGTTCCTACAGGGTCCCATGGAATAGGACTTGTGTTAGATGTAATTGTATTATTATCAAATGAAATCTTCATTGCATCTCCACGAGGATGATGAATACATGTACCTGATGAAGGATTATTACCTGTTCTATCCCATCCTAAATATGTAACATTGGCAGTAGATGCATTGAAATTAGAAAGTTCCATTAGCAAAAAATCAGTATTTAACCATGCTGCTCTAAAAGTGGCTTGATTATATGTAACATAACTTGTTACCGTACTTCCGTTACAAGTTGACTTTTTGTATTTAAACCTAAACATCCAATTTTGAGCATTATTTTTTTCTGTCGTACTTATTACTCCATTTTGGTCTGCATCAATGCAGTGAAAAGCACTTAAAAAATATGGCTTATAATTTTGGCTTGTATTGTTCAACAATGAACCTGAACAGGCTTCTGTCCCATTTGATAACAATACAAGTGCAACAGCATTGGACTCTAACTCCCAGTTGGGATAACATGCCATATCATTATTACAGATTGCCGATTGCCCCAATGACTGTACAATATTATTTTCTGTTATGGAAGCAAATATGTTTTTGTATCCATGCACAACCTTGCTGATTCGTAAAAAAGATTTTTCCTTATACTCCGAAACCTTTGTTCCTACAAGTTGAATAATAACTTCATCTCCTATTATAACATCCGTAAGAAATGTTTCATCTTTCTGTATATTTTGTTCCTTTGTTACGGGACCATAAACCATAGTCCCGCTTGAATTAAAAATAAATAATTGCTCATCTTCTGTAAGATATAATTCTTCAAAAATAAAATTTAACGAATATGCTCCTTCTGATTTTATTTTAAGACTCCAAACATTGTTGCCTCTATGTCTCTCCCAAACACCATCATTTAGTGTGTAATTTACATCAAAAGTATAGCCAAAGCGAAAAGGAATATCGCTTAAGTCCTCGTTCTGTTTATCTTCTTTCAATAATTTTGCAACATCAAACGACTGCATCTTTTTTGCCTCAACAGATTGTAACGAAACTGCCTGCAACATTGGGTAATGTTCAAATGCATCCTTATTTTCAAAAAAACAAGTATGAACTTGTGTAAATCCTTTGACAGAATATACTAATATTATTAAAAATACAACTATCTTTTTCATTTTATTTCAAAATTTATTTTAAATTTCACTTTAATTTTCAAGGAGTTTTCATCCTCGTCTAATGTACGTCTAAAAACAAAATTGTGTTCAAACTCTGTATAATACGAACCTTTAAGTAAATAATCCCGTTGTGTATTTTCAAACCCTACATTATACCAACCCCAACCATTTCTATTATCCACCCATGAGACTTGAAAGGTAAAATCTTGATCAGGATCAAAAAGATAAATTGCATTAGTCACAAAACGTGTTCCTACGCTTACAACTTTAAATGGTTTGCCATAATCTTTCTGTTCAGAATCATATACTCGGCAAAATGCAGGGTGATCATTATTTATAAAGTCATAGTCAAAAAATAACGTTTCATCTCTATTATTTGTAGTTTTCAAATAAAAACTAAAATTTTCACCTTCATTAAATATTGTTGAAGGTTTGCCCTCTGCATTAAGTAAGCAAAAATTAAATTCTATTCCATCGGAAGAATAATTAATTGATGGGTTTTCGCTACCTATGCTTATTTCCTTAAAATGTATGTCATCTACATTTTCTTTTTGGCAGGCATAACTTCCTGCCAAAGCAAACAATATTACTGTTAATTTTAATATATTTGTATTCATAATTTTTTTATATTTTAATTGTTAAAAAATAAAGTGATTAATTGTTAATTTTTTCATAATTTTAATTTCTAATAATATTAACCTTTAATTCCACATTTTGATGCTTTAATTTATTTGTTACCATAAAAATACGTCTATTTTCTGCAACATTTGCATAAGTTAACACAATAGTAACATCTAATATATATTTACTTTCTATTTCAAGTAAATTTTTAGATACAGAATCAATGCCATACTGCGCACAAACTTTTGCTAATAATAAAGTACTTTTATTGAAGTCTATTTTAGGTTCATCTTCAGGATAAAAAGTAACATATTCATCCATTTCGCTTTGACTGTTAATCACAATAACTTCATTATCATTAATAATTTCCCACTTGCAATCTATTCCAGCCGAAGAATAATCAATAAATGGAATATTATTTGAGTCTGTTTCATTTTGCTTACAAGCAAAACTTCCTGCCAAACACAGCAATATTGCTGCTAATTTTAAGATATTTGTATTCATAATTTTTATATTTTAATTGTTAAAAATAAAGTGATTAATTGTTAATTTTTTCATAATTTTAATTTCTAATTATATTAACTTTTAATTCCACATTTTGATGCTTTAATTTATTTGTTACCATAAAAATATATCTACTTTCTACAACAGTTGCATCATTTAATACTATTGTAACATCTAAAATATATTTACTTTCTATTTCATAGAATTTTTTAGATAATGAACCAACACCATACGTTGTACTAATTTTTGTCAATAATAAAGTACTTTTATTGAAGTCTATTTCAGGTTCATAATCAGGATAAAAAGTAACATATTTATCCATTTCTTCTTTACTATTAATAATAATAATTTCATTATCATTAATAATTTCCCACTTGCAATCTATTCCAGCCAAAGAATAATCAATAAATGGAATATTATTTGAGTCTGTTTCATTTTGCTTACAAGCAAAACTTCCTGCCAAACACAGCAATACCGCTGTTAATTTTAATATATTTGTATTCATAATTTTTTATATTTTAATTGTTAAAAATAAAGTGATTAATTGTTAATTGTTGAAAAAATAAAGTGATTAATTGTTAAAAATAAAATGATTAATTATAATGCGAAAAAGATATTTCCGCTCTCGAAATGTTTTGAGAGCTTGCATTTTATGCCATTGCGTGCAGTAATTGAGTGGTTCTTCATTTTTGTGTTTTTTAATTAGGCGCAAATATACAAAAAAATATCTAAATTAGCTAAAAATTCAGAAAAAAATTATGGCTTTATTACTAACAACAAACGTCCGCAAAATTTCAATTTATAACTATTTTTGTAACTTTGCACAATTATATATGTTTTTATGAAGAAAAATTTGAAACAACTTGTAAATGAAAAAATTCTTGTGCTTGATGGCGCAATGGGTTCGCTAATTCAAAAATACGGATTGGAAGAAAATGATTATCGTGGCTCAGAATTTGCTGAATTTGATGTTGAACTGAAAGGCAATAACGATATTCTTGTGATTACGCAACCTCAGATTATTACCGATATTCACAAAGCCTATCTTGCCGCCGGCGCTGATATTATCGAAACAAATTCGTTTAATTCAAATGCAATTTCGCTTTCTGATTATAAGATGGAAGAATTTGCTTACGAGCTTAATTATCAAGCGGCTTTACTTGCGCGTAAGGCTGCCGACGAATTTTCGACAAACGAAAAACCGCGTTTTGTTGCCGGTTCTGTTGGTCCTACCAACAAATCGCTGTCGATGTCGCCTGATGTTTCAAATCCCGCTTTTCGCAATTTAACTTTTGATGCTTTGTACGATGCTTATTTCGAGCAAGTTCGCGGTTTGATTGACGGAAAAGTTGATGCCATTCTTGTTGAAACAATTTTCGATACGCTTAACGCTAAGGCTGCGCTTGTAGCCATACAGGATTGCTGCAAACAAAAAGCAGTTGAAATTCCTGTGATGATTTCGGTAACGCTAAGCGATACAAGCGGCAGAACGTTGTCGGGACAAACTTTTGAGGCATTTTACAATACTTTTTCGAGTTTGAATTTGTTTAGTATCGGCTTGAATTGCGGATTTGGTTCAAAACAAATGATGCCTTACGTCGAAGAACTTGCAAATATTTCGGAATTTAATATCTGCGTGTATCCTAATGCCGGACTTCCCGACCAATTCGGAAAATATGCTCTGTCGCCCGAAGATATGGCAAAAGACGTGGAATTAATATTGAAAAACGGATGGGTAAATATCATTGGCGGATGTTGCGGAACAACGCCGGAGCATATACGAAAAATTGCGGAAAAAGTTGATAAATACAAACCGCATAATCCTCTAAAACAAAATCACGATACGATTTTCAGCGGATTGGAAGTTGTAAAAATATCAACCCAAAATAATTTTGCAAATATAGGCGAACGTACAAATGTTGCCGGTTCAAAAAAATTTGCACGACTTATAAAAGACCAAAAATTTGAAGAGGCTATATCTGTTGCACGTCAGCAAATTGAAGACGGCGCGCAAATTGTGGATGTGTGTATGGACGATGCTATGATTGATTCGCCGAAAGCGATGTGCGAATTTTTAAATATGCTCGCTTCCGACCCAAATACCGCCAAAGCCCCCGTTATGATTGACTCGTCGAAATGGGAAGTTATACAAACAGGATTAAAATGTACGCAAGGAAAATCAATAGTTAATTCAATAAATCTTAAAGATGGCGAAGATGCTTTTATCGAAAAAGCGGAATATATTAAAAAGTTTGGCGCGGCTACCGTTGTGATGCTGTTTGACGAACAAGGTCAGGCAGATACATTCGACAGAAAAATTAAAATCGCCGAACGCGCATATAATTTGTTGACGAAAAAAATAAATTTTCCACCGCAAAATATAATTTTCGACCCGAATATCCTTGCAATATCAACAGGAATTGAAGAACACAACTCGTATGCAGTTGATTTTATTCGTTGCTGCACTTGGATAAAACAAAATCTTCCGCAGGTAAAAGTGAGCGGAGGAATAAGTAATTTGTCGTTTGCTTATCGCGGAAATGATATTATTCGCGAGGCTATTCATTCGGTTTTTCTGTATCACGCAATAGCCGCCGGAATGGATATGGGAATTGTTAATCCCGCAATGTCTATCGTGTATAGCGAAATAAATCCTCAACTGCTGAATTTGGTTGAAAATGTTGTTCTGAATAAAAACAACGATGCCACCGAACAACTTTTGGAATACAGCGAAAAAAACATCAATAAAGATATATCTAAAAATGACGAAAACACTCGCCTGCACGAAGATAATTTATCGCCTGACGAACAGTTGAAATTTGCACTTATAAAAGGTATTCACGATAATATTGAAAAAACGCTCGACAAACTTTTGCTGCAATATAATTCGCCGATACAGATTATAGAACAACCGCTGATGCAGGCAATGAACCAAGTTGGCGATTTGTTTGGCGAAGGTAAGATGTTTTTGCCTCAGGTGATAAAAAGTGCCAGAGTAATGAAAAAAGCCGTTGCATACATACAACCGTTGATAGAACAAGAAAAACTGAAAACCGCAAGCCTGCAAAAAACAAAAAAAGTGCTGCTTGCAACAGTTAAAGGCGATGTTCACGATATTGGCAAAAACATTGTGAGCATTGTGTTATCGTGCAGCGGTTGCGAAATTATTGACTTGGGAGTTATGATTCCCGCAAAACAAATTATCGAAACAGCAATTCGCGAAAACGTAGATGTGATAGGACTTTGCGGATTAATAACACCATCGCTCGACGAAATGATTAAAGTAGTTGACGAGGCAAAAAATAATAATCTTAAAATTCCTATTTTAATTGGCGGAGCGGCAACAAGCAAATTGCACACAGCCGTTGCTATTGCTGAAAAATACGATGCCGGAGTTATTTATGTGAAAGATGCCTCGCGAAGTGTAGATGTGATTAAAAATATTCTGTCGCCCGAACTTAAAAGCGAATATCTGCAAAAATTAAATCGCGAATACAATGATTTAAAACAAAAATACGAAAACGAACAAAAGTCGAAAATACGCATAAGCATAGCCGATGCGCGAAAAAATAAACTGCAATTAAATTGGAATACCGAACAAATTTTTACACCCGAATTTCTGGGAATAAAACCTTTTGATAATGTTGCGATTAGCGATATTATTCCGCTTATAAACTGGAAAGAATTGTATCACGCTTTCGGTCTGAAAAACAACAAAACCGAACAAGAAAAACTGCAATCGGATGCCAAAAAATTATTGCACGATATTGTTTCCGACAATAGCATTGCGGCAAAGGCGGTTGTTGGAATTTTTGCAGCAAATTCGATAAACGAAGAAATAATTTTGTTTGATAATGCAAAAAAAGACAATGAAATTTGCCGTTTACACACAGCGCGTGCAACATTGCAAAAAGCACAGGGCGACAACAATTTAAGTCTTGCCGATTTTATTGCGCCGCTCGATTCGGGTTTGTGCGATTATATAGGCTGTTTTGTTGCTACGGCAGGCATTGGCGCAATCAAACTTTCCGAAAAATTTATACAAAAAGGAGATGAATACAACGCAATTTTAGTGAAAGCACTAACCGACAGAATGGCAGAGGCATTATCCGAATTTTTGCATCATAAAATACGCAGCAGTTTGTGGAATTTTCCGCACAAAGGCATTCGTCCCGCAGTTGGCTATCCCGTGTATCCCGACCACAGCGAAAAAAAGAAAATTTTTACCTTGCTCGCCGCCGAAAAAACCACAGGAATACAACTAACCGACACCTTTGCAATGTCGCCCGCATCCTCAGTTTGCGGACTGTACCTTGCAAATACAAACGCACGATATTTTGATGCTAATTGAAAAAATGATTGGAATTTGAAATAAAAAAATACAGGTTGTAATTTAATAATATGATTACATTTGCAATAAATGAAATTAAATGAAAAATATGACATAGATAAATAAAATAAATTAATACAAAACGTTAACTTTTGTTTTTGCTTTAAGAAATCACCAAATTTTACAAAGCACACAAAAATAAGAAAGTTCAGTGTTCACGTAGCGATACGTGGGCTTTTCTTGTTTGTGTGCAATGGTCTTGGTGAACCTCTAAAGCAAACTGAGTTAAGTTCCACGTTTTTTTGTTGTAAAAAATTACCGTTTTTGGAACTAAACGGAAAATGATGATTTTATGAATACAAAAATAAATATTGGACAGCTAATACGTGATAAATTAAAGGAAAACGGACAGGCAATATCATGGCTTGCAGCAAAAGTGCATTGCGAGCGTTGCAATTTTTATAAATTACTCAAAAGAAATCATATTGATACCGACCTCCTTTTGCAAATTTCTATCATAATTAACTTTGATTTTTTTACTTATTACTCAGAATTATTAAAAAATTCGGATGATAAAAAAATTGAAAAAACAATATAAGTAACAAAAAATAAATAACCTATGAAAGATGGAATGAATCCGTTAGGATTCAAATGTTTATAGAAAAGAATGTCCACACACCACATACGACCCCGAATGGGGTCGAACAAAGAGGGTTTTTTTGCATTTCTACCAACATACCATCCCTATATTTGCGCCAAATGACATTTAAACAAATAATAAAAAAGTTCTTTGAAATATTGAAAAACAGCAAGAAATAGTGACCTTTGCAGCGTGGCTTACGGAGTGTAGGCGGTATAATGTCCCCCAAAATTCGGACAGCAAGTTAAGACAAAAAAAGTTTTAATTTTGGAATATGAAAAGCAGGAGAAAATTTACAGCCGCCTTTATGCGCAAGTGGCGATAGAAGCCATTAAAGAACAAAAAAGTTTGAGTGAATTAAGTTCACAATATAAACTTGAAGCAAGTTTGATATCGAAGTGGAAACGAGAGTTTTTGGAGAAATCGGCATTTGTTTTTAACCTTGAAGAACCTCGAAAAGAGTCGGAAAAAGAAACGGAAAAGTTGTACGAAAAAATCGGGCGTCTTGAGGTAATGATAGATTTTCTAAAAAAAAAGTTGTAGAAGACCACTCTACTTTAAAACGTCAAAATATGGTTGAAAAAGAAAACAAAAAATTGAGTATAGCGGCACAATGTGTTTTATTATCTATCAGTCGTTCAGG
>JAITOP010000168.1 GCA_031289895.1 Prevotellaceae bacterium | reverse complement strand
ATTTTAATAAAAAACATTTTTTAATAACAATTTAAAATAAAATTTTATGAAAGTATTATCAGTTATTTTTGCGATGTTGTTTGCTGCAACATCAGTAGGCGCACAAAGTTTGTCGCCGATAAAACTAAACGAGCCGGATAAAAACAGAGGAACATCTGTTATGCAGGCACTTAATGATCGCCATTCTACTCGCGATTTTTCTACCGAAAAACTTAGTTTACAGGATTTGTCGGATTTGCTGTGGGCTACCAACGGAATTAATCGCGCTGACGGACGCCGCACTGCTGCAACTGCACGCAATAATCAAGATGTTGACGTGTACGCAATTATGGAAGAAGGCGCTTATTTTTACGATGCTGTTGCCAATGAACTAAAACCTGTGGCGGCAGGCGATTTTCGCGGATTGATTGCCGATGCTCAGGCTTCGGTGAAAGATGCGCCTGTTTCTTTACTTGTGGTGTCGGATATATCGCGTTTCAAAGGATTGGAAGTTGAAACTCAGAAACAATGGGGTGCTTTGGATGCAGGAATTGTTTCGCAAAACATTATGATTTTTGCCTCAGGATGTGGATTTGTTACCGTACCGCGTGTGTATATGAAAAAAGATGAACTGAAAAAGGCTCTTAATCTCACTGATACACAAATTCCTATGATTAATAATCCTGTTGGTTATCCGAAAGTTAATTGAGAACTGAAAATTTGATTATTTGTTAATGATTATCTTTTCTCTGTATTTTTTGTGAAAATATTTGTGTTAACGCAATTAAATCTAACACAAATATTTTCAGGAAAATACAAAATTTTTAAACTCTATTTTGAGAAGTTAAAGAAGTTAGAAAACTCAGCAGTTACAAATCAACAAAATTGAACATTTTTACTTCATAACTAACAACCAACTTATGACTTACAACTTATGACTTACGACTTTTACAACTTACGACTAAAATCAAACTTTTATATAAATCTTTTTTCTATAAAGTATTTCGGCAAATATCCACATTACAATTATAAATGAGATTGCGTACAGCATCGAACCAAATGTCGGGTTTACGATACCTTTGTATATATTGCTGTAAATCCATTCTTTAAGCGAAGTGTTTGCTATATTGAAATAAGCAAATGCCATAGTTTTGGCAATTACTCCCGACATCACAAATAAAAACAGCGGATTTGAACCAAATGCAATAAGCGGTCGAAAATATTTTTGATTGCAGCATTTTACATCCATCAGCCAAATGAAAAATGCGAGAATAATCATTGCCAATCCGCCGGCATACAATACATACGAGCCTGTCCACAGCGGTTTGCTTATGATGAACCATTGCCCCCAAAACATTCCGACAAAAACAGAAAATGTTCCCAAAAGCAACAGGTGCAAACAAAGTTTTTCTTTATTTTCAGAATAAAAATTGATTAATCTGCCTATTAAAAATCCGAAAATTACTGTTGCTGCTGCCGACATTGCTCCCAATAAACCTTCGGGGTCGAATGCTAAGGTTTCTCTGGCTGCGCTTAATTGCGTAATTGCCTTTGTCGAAGCGTTTTCTGTTGTTATATTTTCGCGTGGCGTAAGGGTGTATAAAATATAATTATCGTGTATATTTTTATCCAATTTATAATCGGCAACAGATGCAAACGATAAGTATTTCAAGTCAATATTTGTATTATCGGCAGGCTGCACTTTGAAATGTGTTTCATCTATTACGCTGAAATTGAAATTTTCAACGTCAAGCGTCCGGCTGTAACCTTTGTAAGTATGTGTTTCGCCGGGAATTATCAAATCTACGGCGCGACAGGCATTTTCTTTTTTATCGTAAGGTTTATCGGGATTGTAGGCAAATAAAATTCCCCAAAATATCAACATTAAAGCGATACCGGCAGTTGCAATTTTTTTTGTGGATTTAAGCAAAAGACAGATGAAAATTCCGATAAAATACGCACAGGCAATGCGTTGCAATACTCCAAAAATTCTGACTTTTTCGAGTGTTCCAAAAATATTTTCAAATGTAATCGGTTCTTTTGTGTCGAAAAGCGGATATAAATTCAACATAAATCCTATGAAAAATATCAGCAGTGCGCGGCGTAATAATTTCCAGAATGTCTGCATATTAAGCTGAAAATCTAATTTTTTGAACGAAAAAAACGATGCAACGCCAACAACAAAAAGGAAAAAAGGAAAAACTAAATCGGTGGGAGTGCAGCCTTGCCATTCGGCGTGTTTCAATGGCGAGTACATAAAACCCCAACTTCCGGGATTATTTACTAAAATCATTAATGCAACGGTAAATCCGCGAAATGCGTCGAGCGCAAGTATTCTTTTGGTTTTCATTTGTATTTAATTATTTATAATTTATTATTAATAAGTTCTTTAATTATTTTCGTAAATTCATTTATATCATTTTCAGTTGTGTCGAACGAACACATCCAGCGTGCCTCGTAATTATTTTCATCCCAAAGGTAGAAAAAATATTCTTTTTGCAACGCCTCGTAAATTTCGGGCGGAATAAGTGCAAAAACCGCATTTGATTCCACTTTTTGCGTTATTTTTATTTGCGGAATTTCTTTGATTTTTGTTTCGAGCAGTTTTGCCATTCTGTTGGAATGTTTTGCTGTCTCAATACATTGATTATTACTTAAATATGCTATGAATTGTGCAGCAATAAATCGCATTTTCGAGGCAAGTTGCATCGCTTGTTTGCGAGTGTACATGAAGTTTTGCGACAGTTCGTTGTTTAAGATAACAACTGCCTCGCCGTACATCATTCCGTTTTTTGTGCCGCCGAATGATAGCACATCAACTCCGACATCTGCGGTGAAATTTTTGAACTCCATATCAAGCGAAACGGCTGCATTTGCAAGGCGTGCGCCGTCAACGTGCAGCAACAAATTGTTTGCGTGTGCATATTCGGCAATGTTTTTTATTTCGTCGGGCGAATACACAGTTCCCAATTCAGTTGGCTGCGAAATTGATATTATTTTCGGCTGAACGTGATGCTGCGACCCAATTCCGTGTAAATGTTTTGAAATTTCGGCAACAGTTATTTTTCCATCAACAGTATGGCAGGCAAGTAGTTTGCAACCTGTAAATCTTTCGGGCGCGCCACATTCGTCAACGTTGATATGCGCAAGTTCGGAGCAAATAATTGCATTGTGTGGTTGTGTCGCCGCTTTAATGCTAAGCACATTTGCGGCTGTTCCGTTGAAAACAAAAAATGTTTCGGCGTTGTTGCCGAAATGTTGTTTGAATTTTTGATTTGCTTTTTCGGTATAATCATCGTCGCCATAAGCGATTGTGTGAGCCGTGTTGGCATTTTCTATTGCTTTTAAAATATTGGGATGTATTCCCGAATTATTATC
>JAITOP010000255.1 GCA_031289895.1 Prevotellaceae bacterium | reverse complement strand
GGCACAAACATTTTGGAATTGCAATAGAAATAAGCAATCAAAAACAAATAACTTGTAATGAAAAACCAAGGCGCCCGTTCCGTTCGATGAATCAACGGCACGGTGATATAAACGAAAAGCGCCCATCCAACCAGATGAACAACAATAAATAACGCTTTTTTACTCTTCAGAAACAACATAGTGAATAACGAATAACGAATAGTGAATAGTGACTGTACAATGAATTTCCTTTTTCATATCCATGATTTATTTATTTTATTTTATCTATAAATTCAAATGCAATTGTCCGTTGCCGAAAATCTAAATTTGCCATAATCTATTATCTTGTTTATTCTCTAATTATACTTCTTTTTACCCACAAAATCTCTTAATCTATACGCTACACCGCAAAAAGTTTCCTTATCTTCCTGCAATATTTTGATAAAATGGCTTGGTGTAAAATGATTATGCTCTGCAAATTCTTTACTCCATAATTCCATAAATCTTTCGTTAGCATCAAAATCTTCTAAATTATCAATTGTTTGCAAAACAATATCATCTATATCAGCGTCCTTTTCAATGCATACAAAAACATCGGCATTGTTTGGCGCTTCAATATAAAAATATTCATTGTCAGTTTCAGACACATGACAATCGTTGTCATTGTTAATCCAATCAATGAGTTCCTGCAAAGAGGTGATTTTACTTTGTTGTTCCATAATTATATTAATTTTGAATAATCTAATGCCTTGATATAATTTTCCATAAACTCAAAATCGGGCTGTCCGTTTTTTGCAGGGAGTTTAATTTTTTTTTCTTTTACCACAGCACAACCATACTTTCGCCCAAAAGAATAACGATAACGTTCCAAATCCAAAACTGAGACAAGAAATAAAGCGTTAAATTGATTCAATGATTGAATATAACCTGCCGTCAATGTTGTAGAACCAATAAAATCAAATGGTTGATAAGTAGTATAACCAACAGAACCTTGTCCGTCTCCAATAAAAACAATACAATTCCCTTTTGTAACTAATTCAGGAACGATTGCAACATTTCTCATAAAACCATTTTCTTTTTTCTTTGCACCAACATAAACAATATCGTTACCATCTTCTAACAATTCTCCTGCATTTTTACATTTGCATTTTTCCAATGTAAAAATATCTGCAATATTAAACCATTTCCACTTATCCATATTTAATTTTATCTTATTCTCAACGACAGGCTCTTTCTCAAATTGATAATCTAAAATAGAAATTTTATTGGCATAATCGGGAAATTCGTTAACATCGGGAACAAGCATATTTTTTAATGTTTTATTTGCCTGTCTGCCAAAACTGTATCTATATTTGTTTTGTTCAATAATGTAAGCATAAAAGAGCATTTGTTCGGTTGCAAGTGGTTGTTTGGGATATAAACAAGCGACATGATATGCTGTATAGAAAGGTTGGTCCTGATAAAAAGAAGATAATACAGAACCGCTTAATGCAACCGTTATCGCATTTGCAGGCATTGGCTCTAAATTTTCTATAAGTTCTATTTGTGCAGTAATTCCATTGGTTTTAGAAGTACGGGCAACATAGTTAATTCCGTCTTCAACTTCGTTACAATTAATGAGTTCGAGACCATGTCCATTGTAAATTTCAAATATTTCTTCCAATCGTTTCATTGTACAACATTATTTAAAAATTTAAACGCAACATAATCTTTGAGTTTTTTCTCGAAATCTGCTTGATTGAGTGTTGAATAATCCGTTTCCATATACGCTTCGGCGCACCACTCATCACTACCTTTTACTTCCTGTTTTACAGAAAGTCCTGCGACTTCGTCCTTATCATGATAGGCGGTAATCCATTTGTTTTTAATTACTTTCCATTTACCACGAGCATCTACACGTCCTTTTTGTTTCCGTTTTTCAAAACCATCGTCTTTAAAATAGCCAAACCACGTTTTGAGTCCTTTGTTGGGTGTGGTTGCTTTAAAAACCATTACGCAAGTTACAACGCTTGCGCTTGGATTAAACAGTTCATTCGGCATTGACAAAACGGCTACTAAATGATGTCTGTCCAAAATCCGTTTTTTTATGGCGATTAACTCCTTATCGTCTCCAATACAGCAACTCATTTGCACTATTGCGACTACCGTACCGTTTTGTGTCGAAACCATATTCAATGCATGTTCTATAAAAAGCATTTGACCTGCTGTGCCTACATCATACGGCGGATTTAAAAATGCAACGGTTGGTTTGTGATGGTCTTTTACAATGTTTTCCAAGGTAAAACAATCTCCACAATAGATATTCGATTTTCCATCGCCGCGCATCATCATATTGGAGCAGGCATAAGTGTACATCGAAGGGCGAAGTTCCACCCCAACAAGTTGTTTGCCTTTTATATTTTGTTTTTTATCTTCGTCATTGCCTGCAAGTTGGAACATTTGTTTCATTCCTGCAATCAGAAAACCGCCTGTGCCACAGCAGGGGTCATAAATTACATCATTAGCATTGACATTCGCCAAATCGCAAAACAAATCGGTAATGTGTGCAGGTGTAAGCACCAAACCTTGATTTTTTTCGTTACCAGCATACCGGATAAATTCGGTATAAAAACGCCCCAAAACATCAAAACCGCTCTGTTCCATATCCACAAGCGGGTAAATGTTACTGTGCAGATACTCTATCATTCCTTTGGCGACTTCAACCGACTGCTCGTGTTTTTTATTCTTTTTGCTTTTGATTAAATCCTGATTGAAAATCGGTTCATTCAAAATTTTACTGTATTCGCCAATCATTTTGTTTTTACTGCTGATTTCGTTTTGAGCAAGAACACTTTCAATAGCCGACACCATCGCTTTGCCTATACTTTCAGAAGTAGAATATGTTTTATAACTGATTCGGAATGGTTCGTGAAGAAGCGAGAGCAAAATAGCGCTAACCATTGTACAACGTGTCATTTCCGTAATAGAATATGCCTGATATTCCTCATTTAGTAAAATGGCTTTTTGGATAATATCAACATTTAACAAATTATCAGCAAACTGCTCATTGTTAAAGAATTTCAAGTAATTATTGATGGACAAAAGTTTTTTATCTGCATTGTTTTCTGTTGGGTTTTCCTGCCCTTTTTTCCAGATAAAATGCGAAACAAGTAATTCTTGTTCGGTTTGTCCGCTTACGGCAATAGCCACCACATCAAATTCCGTCGAAAGCGCTTTAGCATAACGCAAAACGCCATCAACAGCAAAGTCTTTTGCGTCGTCAAGTTTCGGACT
>JAITOP010000223.1 GCA_031289895.1 Prevotellaceae bacterium | reverse complement strand
GCATCGTAAAATTTTCCTGTTGATGTTTTCACAAAGTCTGCGCCGGCTTCCATTGCTATCAATGCGGCAATGCGTATAAGATTTAAATTTTTCAGCGCACCTGTTTCGAGAATGGCTTTTACGTGAGTGTTGCCTACCGATTGTTTTATTTTTGATATTTCGTTGTAAACAAAAGCATAATCTTCGTCTAAAAATCTACCTAACGAAATCACAATATCAACCTCATCTGCACCGTTTTCTATTGCCATTTGGCTTTCTTTGATTTTTACATCAATAAACGTTTGCGAGGCGGGAAAGCCTGCCGTAACCGCCGCAATTTTTACATTTGCATCGCTAAGATTTTTGCGCACCGTGCCGACAAGCGCAGGATAAACGCAAATTGCCGCAACATTAGGCAAATCCAAATAAACATTAGAAAAATTGCTGACTTTTTCTGCCATCATTTTTACTTGCGATACGGTGTCGGTTGCATTTAAAGTTGTTAAATCAATGCTGTTGAAACATTGTTTTAGTTGTTCGGGAACGGTATTTTTTGCCGATTCTTTTGCCTCGTCAACCGTTGCCGCTACTTGTTTTTCGTCAACTTCGAGCGAATATTTTTTTAAAATTTCTTCCATAATTTTTTATTAATTATTAATTTTACTATTTAGTTGTTTCGTTTCCATATTCGGTTAAAACGCTGTCGATTGGTTGCCATAGTTCAATTTTATTGCCGTCAATATCCATTATGTGAACAAATTTTCCATAATCATAAACCGATATTTCGTCCAATATTGTTACTCCGTTTTGTTTTAGTTTTTTCACTAATCCTTCGATATTTTGAACTCTGTAATTTATCATAAATTCTTTTGCAGATGGCGCAAAATAATCAGTATTTTTCTCAAACGTACTCCATTGCAAATAGTTTACCTCGTTGGGATTATCGGCATTTCTAAACTCAAACGACGAACCATAATCGCCAATAACAAGCCCCAAATTTTCGGCATACCATTCGTTTATTTTTTCAGGATTTTCGGAAATAAAAAATATTCCGCCTATACCCGTAACTCGCGGCGTTGTATCGGTTATTGTTATTTTCGATTGTACAACATTTTTATTGCTACACGACAATGAAAATATTGCAAAAACAAAAAAAACCGCAACAAATTTTATTTTCATATTAATCTAATTATCATATTATCACATTAATCCAATTATCACATTAATCTAATTTTCATATTAATCTAATTATCATATTATTCACATTAATCCAATTATTCACATTATTCTAATTATCACTTATTTATCTTAGCCCAAGTATCTTTAAGCGTTGCTGTGCGATTGAATACGAGCTTGTTGTCGGTTGAATCTTTGTCAACGCAAAAATATCCTATACGTTCAAACTGCACTTTGTCAGAAATTTGTAATTTTTTCAATGCAGGTTCGATATATGCAATAACTTTTTTCAAAGAATCTGGATTCAGATAATCCTTATAATCTTTATCTTCGGGGATATTATCCATAAACGGCTCGGTAAATAAACGGTCGAGTAAACGCACTTCGGCTTCGGCTGCATGTTGTGCCGACACCCAATGAATTGTGCCTTGCACTTTGCGTCCGTCAGGCGAATTTCCTCCGCGCGATGCAGGGTCGTAAGTACAATGAATTTCAGTTATTTCGCCATTTTCATCTTTTACAACATCCGTACATTTTATAAAATATGCGTAACGCAAACGCACCTCGCTGCCCGGCGAAAGTCGAAAATATTTTTTAGGCGGATTTTCCATAAAATCGTCTTTTTCGATATAAATTATTTTTGAAAAAGGAATTTCGCGCGAGCCTGCATTTTCATCTTCGGGATTATTTATTGCCGTCAGATTTTCTGTTTCGCCGTCCGGATAATTTGTAATCACAACTTTAACAGGGTTCAGCACAGCCATATAACGATTTGCACGTTTGTTCAAATCTTCGCGCAAACACCATTCAAGCAGCGACAAATCAATAACATTATCGCGTTTTGCAACTCCTACTTTTTCGGCAAACGTGCGAATACTTTCGGGAGTATAACCGCGGCGGCGGATTCCGCAAATTGTGGGCATTCGCGGGTCGTCCCAACCCGAAACGTAATTATTTTTCACCAATTCCAACAATTTGCGTTTGCTCATCACTGTATATGTGAGATTTAAGCGGGCAAATTCGTATTGATGCGATGAAAAAATTTCAAGTTTTTCGATAAACCAATCGTAAAGCGGACGATGTACGTCAAATTCGAGCGTACAAATTGAGTGCGTTATATTTTCGATAGAATCGCATTGTCCGTGAGCGTAATCGTACATAGGATAAATGCACCATTTGCTGCCCGTGCGATGATGTTCGGTATGAATTATGCGGTACAAAATCGGGTCGCGCAACAACATATTCGGATGCGACATATCTATTTTTGCACGCAAAACTTTTGCGCCATCAGCAAATTCGCCGGCACGCATACGAGTGAATAAGTCAATATTTTCGTCAATACTTCGGTTTCGATATGGGCTATCAGTTCCTGCAACGCTTATAGTTCCACGTGTTTGACGAATTTCTTCCTGAGTTTGGTCGTCAACAAATGCCAAGCCTTTTTTTATCAGCACCACAGCCCATTCGTAAAGTTGCCCGAAATAATCGGATGCGTAAAATTCGTTTGCCCAATTAAATCCGAGCCAATTTACATCTTCTTTTATCGATTCTACATATTCGGTATCCTCTTTCACCGGATTTGTATCGTCGAAGCGGAGATTGGTTTTGCCGCCGTATTTTTGCGCAAGCCCGAAATTAAGGCAAATTGATTTTGCATGACCTATATGCAAATATCCGTTTGGTTCGGGAGGAAAACGGGTTAAAATACTTTTGTGTTTTCCCGATTGTAAATCGCTTTCAACAATTTCTTCTATAAAATTAAGCGTTTTAGCTTCGGTTTCGTTTGAGTTTATTTCGTTCATTTTTTAATATTTTATTTTGATTTTTATATCGTATATCTATGTTTTTTTATGTTGAATAAAATTTTTCAATATCATTTTTTAACGGTTCAAAATTTTCATCTAAAATTTTTGTGAAAAATAAGTCATTATAAATAAATTTTTGTATATTTGCATCGTCATTAAGAGCGGGAAGGCTAACGGCGGCTACGGATGATTTCGTAGGACTGATGGTGGAGATTCCGGATATTTGGTTGCCGTCCACCAATGACAAATTTAACCGTACACTTGAAATATTAGGGTACGGTTTCTTATTTTGCATAAAAAATGTCTTATGAAATACTATTTTTTTTTGTTCATTTATATCTGCATTAACAATTACAGTACCATATTTATCATACTTTTTTATAAAAATTATAGTTGCTTTTTCTCGTTTATCATCTAATTTTACATCATCAGGATTGTTGATAATTTCCTGCATTTTGAAATATTCTTGTATTGACGTGTTACTGTGGTGATTTACTGCATGGTCAATAAAATATCCTTTACCCGAATACACTCGATTATCATTAATATTTTCATCTAAATATTTTAAATATTCAGGTGAAATATAGGCTATTGGTTTTAGTTCGTTTC
>JAITOP010000314.1 GCA_031289895.1 Prevotellaceae bacterium | reverse complement strand
TTTTTTTTCCGTCCAAGCTGCAAACAAAGCCCAATCAAGAAAATCAACATGTCCTCCGATGTGCAGTCGATAGGCAAGATTACCGTTCATGTAGGGTTTGTCGGGTAGGGGAGTGGTTTCGTCTGTCGCCAATCCCGCCACGCCCAGCAGTTCGTAAGCGGGACTTGCGTTGCGTGTGGTGAGGAACATTCCAAGCGGGTCGCACCAGTTATCGTTAGTGCCTCCTGTTACAAATACAGGACGCGGAGCGCACATTGCCAACAATGCGTGTGCATCAACCGGCAGTTTTTCTGTTTTGCGGGGCAGATAGCCGTTTTCGTCAAGCGAGCCGCACCATTTCATAAAATTGCCTGCTAACCAATGATATTCGGTATGCCACATGACACTTTCTATACTTTGTCCCCAATTTCGGCGCATCGGAGCTGCTCCTGCCGCGCCCGAACAACTGACGTAGGCAACGGCTATGCGCGTTTCGTAGGCTGCAGTAACCAATGCGGCTTTGCCATAGCGCGAGTGTCCTGTAATTCCTATACGTTTAGCATCAACGGCATCGTAATTTTCAAAAAAATCAATAAGTCGGCTCACTCCCCACGACCATGCCGCCAATGTACCCCAATCAGACGGTTTGCGCCAGTTTCCTTTATTTACAAGACCAATAACATAATCGGTCAGAAATTGTCCGTTGTCGGGTTGTATTGCGTTGCAGTCGAGTTGCAAAAATCCCCATCCGCGCGAGATACATTCTTTAAGATATGTAGGATGCGGCTGCCATTGCAACCACGCATATTGTATTATAACAGGAGCATTTACTGCATTTTCGGGCAAATAAAGCCGTCCTGTTATTTTAGGTTGATGTTTCAATTCGGGATAGGATGAAATATCCACATTACCTGTGATAATCTGTTGAGTGAAACGTCCATACGCGCTGTCGGCTGTGGCTGCATTTTCGATATTCCAATTTATTTTGAGTTGATGTGCTGCATCGGGAATAATTCCCCAAATTTCTTCTTTTACCGATTTTTCGAGTTCGGGACGGCGTATTTTCCACCATTGTTCGGGTGTTTCTACGTTTTCGCCGCTTATTGTTTTCAGAAGATTAACAGGAGTGTATATTCCTGTTTTTTCGGGTTCTTCGATATAATTAAGCCATAATCCAAATTCGGTGCGGGTTATCAGATAGCCTACAGGCGAGTTGGGAAGGTAGCCGTTGTCGTCAGTCCAATTGCCATTGTCGTTTGATTTGATGTGAGGCGGACGGTTGGGGTCGTTGTCGGGCGAGGGCAGCTGCGGTAAAACGATACCTAATTGCCACAACATTTGGTCGCGGTCGGTTTTTGCAGTCAGGCTGTCGGGTGGAAACGATGAAAATGGTTGCGCATTTAATGCACAAGCCCATATCATCACAAATAAAAATGTGCTGTATTTTTTCATTATTTTAGTATTATTTTTTTTAACAATTAACAATTAATAATTTATATAGTAAAGTCTGCGAAGATTTTTTATATCAATAATTTACTTCATTCTTAACTCTTCATTCTTCATTCTTCATTCTACAAGTCGTGCGGGTGAACATTTGCAATTCTAATTTACTTTTTTGCTCCGCACTTTTTTGCCTGTTTCGGTTTTTTTTCATAGGGTGTTGCTCTATGTTATAGTAAGTTACCCTTTCATGGCGCAGGCGTCATTGCGAGCGTAGCGAAGCAATCCAGCATTTTTAATTTTTAATTGTCCGTCTGGATTGCTTCGTACCACGCAATGACGCGCTATTCGACTGCTGTTGTTTTTCACTCTTCACTCTTCATTCTTCATTCTTCAAGTCGTGCGGGTGAACGTTTGCAATTCTAATTTACTTTTTTGCTCCGCACTCTGTTTGTTTGCGTTTCTCTATTCTACCAACATGTAATCCCTAACGGGATTTTTTTATATTCGGCACAAATTGTAATTCTTCATTCTTAACTCTTCATTTTTAATTCTTCATTCTACAAGTCGTGCGGGTGAACGTTTGCAATTCTAATTTACTTTTTTGCTCCGCACTTTTTTGCCTGCGCACTTTCATCCCCGCATTCCGCTGCGCTACATACGGGGTTATTCACATTAAAGTCCTTCGGACTTTTTTGTATTTGTTCTTTATCCCCTAATCGCTACGCTTCATGGGGGGTTATTCATATTTAAGTCCTTCGGACTTTTTTGATATTCAACAAAATCGTAATTCGTAATTTTCGTAATTCGTAATTGTCTCTTCAAGTCGTGCGGGTGAACGTTTGCAATTCTAATTTACTTTTGTGCTCCGCACTTTTTTTGTTTGCGTTTCTCTATTCTACCAACATGTAATCCCTAACGGGATTTTTTTATATTCAATTTCCAAGATTAACTTCTGTCTAAATACCAATGACCAACTACCAGATACCAACGACCAATGACCAACTACCAGATACCAATTACCAACTACCAACTACCAGATACCAATGACCAACGACTAAATACTAAATACCAACGACCAAATACCAGATACCAACGACTAAATACCAACGACCAACGACCAAATACCATTTATTCAACTTTCACATCGCAAACAACAACTTGTTTTGACGCTATTGCTTTGATGTCGGGTTGTTTGCCGCCTACCGAAATTTTTATTACGCCCGATACTATTGTTTCTATATTATTTTCATCGTGTACTGACATTTGAGACGGAGCAAGTGAAAATTCAACTTTACGGCTTTCGCCTGCTTTTAAGTGTATTCGTTTGAATCCTTTTAATGCACGTACAGGCGTTTTCCACGTGTTGCCTGTCGGCAGCGAAACATAAAGCTGCACTACTTCGTCGCCATCCATTTTGCCTGTGTTTTTTACTTCAGCAGTTATTTTCAGCGTATCTCCGGCTTTAATATTTGGTGATATATTTGCGATTGAATATTCAAAAGTGGAATAACTAAGTCCGTATCCAAATTCATATAAAGGTTTACCCTGAAAATAGCGATACGTTTTGCCTTGCATATCGTAATCGGTGAACGCGGGAATGTCATTTACGTTTTTGTAAAAAGTAAGAGGTAAGCGTCCTGCGGGATTGTAATCGCCGAATAGTACGTCTGCAATGGCAACGCCTCCTTGTTGTCCGGGATACCATGCCTCTAATATTGCAGGCAGGTTTTCATTTTCCCAGTTTACCGATAGCGCACTGCCGTTTAGCAGAACAAGTACGGTAGGTTTGCCGAGTTTGTGTATTTCTTTAATCAGTTCAGTTTGTGTTTTTGGCAATCCTATATCAGTACGGTCGCCGCCATCAAATCCTTCGAAATCGACAGGCATTTCTTCACCTTCGAGTGATGGACTTAATCCCAGACAAAGAATAACCACATCCGCATTTTTTGCAATGTTTACAGCCTCTTGTTTCATATTTGGATTTGGTGCATACCACAGTAGCCGAGCCATTGCAAATTGCGTATCTTTTTGAGAATATTTAACTTTAATATTATATTTTTCTCCTGCGGTAAGTTCTATTTGCTGCTGTCTTTTTCGAGGATTGTGTCCCGAATTTATTTTAAACAATAACGAATCGTTTACGTATAATTCAAATATTTGTTGTGCTTCGGCAGCAAAAATATATTTACCTGTTGAGGGAGCAACGATAAAACCTGTCCATTCGGCAGAAAAATTATCGTAATTAATGCCTTCGGCGGGAGAGTTTTGTCCCCATATAAAATCTATGTTTTTGTCGATTCTGTCAACATTTTTGTCTTTTGATGTGTAAGTTGACTGAAGTCCGTTTTTTGTCAGCGAGGCATCTGTAAACAAGCAACTGTTTGGGATTGGAGTGAAATATGGTAATCCTTCGGCAAGTTCACATCCTTGTGCAAATGTTACTTCTGCATTTGGTAATTTTTCGCGAATACCTGCCAGCGGTGTTTTATACGTTGTAGGGAAACCGTTGTAATTTGCCAATAATACATTAAAATCTTCGGCATTTGCACCTATTACCGCCACTTTTTTCAAGTCTTTTGACAGCGGCAGCAATCCGTCATTTTTCAGCAATACAATTGATTTGCGGGCGGCATCCAGCGACAGGGCTACATTTTCGTTACTTTCTACAACGCTAAACGGAATGTTGGTATAAGGAACTTGTTGTGTTTTATCAAAAAGTCCTAATTTCATCATCGCCATTAATATTCGTTTAACCGAAACATCAAGCTCTGCTTCGGATATAAGCCCTTTTTTTACAGCTTCGACAAGATAAGGATAAGTGTTTCCGCAATTTTGGTCTGTGCCTGCTTTAACAGCCATTGCAGCAGCCTCTTCGGGTGTAGCAACTACTTCGTGATGTCCTTTTTCATAAAAATCGCGTACAGCCCAGCAATCTGAAACTATATATCCTTCAAAACCCCAATTATTTCGTAAAAGATTTGATAAATATTCACTTCCGCAACAGGGCAATCCGTTTAACCGCTGATAAGCGCACATTACGCAATACACTTTTGCCTCCTGTACAACGCGCTTGAAATGTGGCAGATATGTTTCAGCCATATCATATTCATTTGGCATAACGTCAAACGAATGTCTTATTGATTCGGGTCCGCTGTGAACGGCAAAATGTTTTGCGGTAGCGATAAGTTTAAAATATTTTGGGTCGTCGCCTTGCAAGCCTTTTATAAATGGAATAGCCAGTTCGGCAGTAAGATAGGGGTCTTCTCCGTAAGTTTCCATTCCTCGTCCCCAGCGCGGGTCGCGAAAAATGTTGATATTTGGAGTCCAATATGTAAGTCCCATATACTGACCGAATTTATTGCGAGCAGCATAGTCATGATGTTTTGCGCGAGCTTCGTCGGATATAACGTTGGCGATGGCAAACATTTCGTCAGTATCCCACATTGCAGCCATTCCAATGGCTTGCGGAAATACGGTAGCACGTCCCGAACGCGCAACTCCGTGCAGACATTCATTCCAAAAATTATGTGCAGGAACATCAAGGCGGGGAACGCCCGGACAATCATAACGCAGCATATCTGCTTTTTCTTTTAATGTCATTAACGAGACAAGGTTTTCGACTCGCGTTTCAAAATCCAGCGATGTGTTTTTGTACTGTGGTGTTGAGCATGCTATTGTTGCTAAAAACAAGATGCCAAATAATGTTTTTTTTATCATATTACGAAATATTAAATTGTTATACCTTCTATTGTTTTGATAGTGTCATCTTCGTTATATTCCAATTCTATCAGTTTCAGGCTGCGCAGCCATGTAAGTCCGTTCGACGGCACGCAATCGTGATGAAAAAGATACCATTTTCCTTTCCATTCAATGATAGCGTGATGAGTTGTCCAACCAATTACAGGAGTTAATATTACACCTTTGTAAGTAAATGGTCCGTATGGATTATCGCTTGTTGCATAACACAGTTTGTGAGTATCTCCTGTTGAATACGAAAAGTAATATTTTCCTTTGTATTTGTGCATCCACGAGGCTTCAAAAAAGCGGCGTTCGTTGTCGTCGTTAGTCAGGGGATTGCCGTGTTGGTCGAGAATAATCAACGGACGCGGTTCTTCTGCAAATTGCAGCATATCACTGCTTAAACGAACTACGCGCGATGGTATTGCAGCTTCGTTAACGGCAGGAAATTCTGCACTTTCGAGGGCTTTGTTATCGCGATAACGTTGAAGTTGTCCACCCCACAAACCGCCAAAATACATATAAAATTCGCCGTTCTCTTCAAAAACGCATGGGTCTATACTGTAACTTCCGCGAATAGGGTCGGGCAGGGGAATAAAAGGACCTTCGGGTTTATCGGCAACAGCAACGCCTATATGGAAAATGTCGTTTTTATCTTTCATCGAAAAATACAAATAATATTTTCCGTTTTTGTAGGCAACATCGCTGTCCCATAGTTGCCGTCCAGCCCATGGAATATCTTTTACGTCGAGAATTACGCCGTGGTCAATAATATCGCTATCGATGTCGTTCATCGAAAAAGCGTGATAATCTTTCATATCAAAATGGTCGCCGTTATCGTTTTCGGGAATTCCGCTTTCACGGTCGTGCGAAGGAAAAATATAAAGTTTTCCATTAAAAATGTGTACGGCAGGGTCTGCCATGTAGTCGTTTGGGAATAAATATCGTGCATTCATAATTACTAATTATTAGTTGTTAATGATTAATTGTTAATTTGTTATTTGTTATTTTTAAATTCTTAATTCTTAATTCTTAATTTTTAATTTTTAATTCTTAATTCAGTACCCCTAAATCCCCTAAAGGGGACTTTTTCTGCTGTGCCAAAATTTTCTGCACTGTCCAAACTCCATTTTAGGGGGTTGGGGGGCAATTTTTAATTCTTAATTCTTAATTCTTAATTCTTAATTGTTACTTATAGTTGTACAGTTTAATGTATTGAATGTTCCATTCGCCTGCCTCAATTCGCAAATGTCGTCCTTGATGGCTTTGGTCGCCGTTCATGCGGCATATCGGTATCATTTTTCCATCTTCAAACTGCACTTTGTCAATTGACGCAATGCCTGTAACAAATCCGTTATCGAGAGCGTTGGCAAAAGTTATTGCTACGCCTGTGCCTGCTACCAGAAATTCATTGTCGGAAAGTTTTATCACTAATGCGCCGACTTCGGGAAACGGACTTCCGTCAGTTGATTGCGGAGACCATCCGTAAGTATAAACATGCCGTCCGATGAGGCGGTAATTGCCTAATGTTACCGTGCGTTCTTTGTTTGTGTCATCAAACCAAAAGCCGCAAGTGTTGCCTTTGCCTTGTGCAGCGGTTAATAGCGGCAGTAGTTGACTAAGCACGTAGTAACTTTTTGTCAATGGATATTCTTGCGGATTACTTATATCTTCTATCGAAAACGGACTGAACCCCATAGCGTCATGTTCGCCGAAAGCATAAAATACTTTCGCCGCGTTAGTATCCGAAAACTTAATTTCGGGAATAAACAGCGGATTGCCAGCTGTGTGATATAAAGCGCACCATTCGGCAAAACCTGTATCGTATATATCGGGAGCGATAAAATCAACGGAAGGCGCGGCGGCACGCCACACATCGAGCAAATGCGCCAATGGTCCCCCGCTCGGATATGCACCCGGCTTGCGACCGCGACTATTAAGCGCAGCATTCAGATACACAGGCAGCGAATAGGTTTTTTTGCCTGCTTTGACAATTTCTTCCACAAATACACCGTAGTTCCAAGCGGTGAACAGTTCATCGGTTTCAAGTCCTTCGCCGAAAATCTCTGTCCAAATACCGTTGGTGCGTAAGCCGTTGCTTTCCCATCTGTTCAGCAGTTGCGGATGCAAAGTTGATTTATGAGAAATAAGATAATCAATAAATTTTTTCGGAACGGCAGAATTAAAAAGTTTATCAGCATCTTTACAATAATCGCGGGCATCGGGAATCATTCCAATTTCATTTTCCACCTGCATCATAATTACTGTATGCCCGGCGGCATCTATGTTGTGTATATGTTCCATCAGTGCAACAAATGCGCGTTTATCGGCTTCGAGATTATTGGCAGAAAATGCTGTCAGTATTTCTTGCGGCTGCCCTGCTTTTGTAACTGTGCGCGGATATTTTTTATAATTTTCCTTTATCCAAAGCGGCGCGTAGCACGACATACTGTTTTTCCATGCTCCGAACCATAATATTACAACTTTTAAATCGTAAGTTCGGGCTTTGTTTATTGCTGCATCTATGTAAGTAAAATCAAATTTCCCTTCTGCCGGTTCAATTAATTCCCAATAGGCGGGAACAAGCACGGTGTTTAGTTCCGCTTGGTGCAGGGCAGAAAAAATCGTATCCAATTTTGCCAATGCAGACGCTGTTGAATTGCCCAACTCGCCGCCCAATATCAGAAATGGTTTGCCGTCAACAATTAATTGCGTGGCTGTACCTTGTTTGGCGAGGTGTGGTTGTTGGTTTTGTCCTTGCGCTCCAACTGCGAAAATCGCATACAATAATAATATAGCAATAATTTTTTTCATTTTCAACTTTACATTTGTTACTTGTTTTTTGCCAATTGTATTATTTCGTTTACAACAGGTTTAGGCTGAAAATTGCGGTCGAAAAGCAGTGCATAATCTGTGCGTCCGGGAATAGGCCAATCGTTGCGCCACGAGTCGTTATCGGTAACTCCCCATAATGTTACGCGGCTTATTTTATCGTGATGTTTCAAAAATAATCTAAAAAAATCGGCATAGCGGTTTTGTTGTTTTAGTGCAATATCTTCGGGTAAACCGTCAGAATACGGATTTAATTCTTTTTGAAAATCGAAATTAGCCGAAACATCTGCGCCTGTAAAATTGAAAGGAGAGGGGAGGACTGTTAAATCAAGTTCGGTTATCATCACTTTAACTCCTAATGCCGAAAATGTGAGCAAACTTTTTTCAAAATCTTCGACTGTTGGAACATCCATACTCAAATGTCCCTGCATACCAACGGCATCAATTCTAAGACCCTTTTCCTGTATTGTTTTAACAACATTAACAATGCCTTCGCATTTGGCTGCAATGGCTGTTGAATAGTCGTTGTAATAAAGTTCGGCATCGGGGTCGGCTTCGTGAGCGAATTGGAAAGCAAGCGGAATAAAATCTTCGCCTATTATTTGATAGAATTTACTTGAACGCCACGAGCCGTCGTCCAATATTGCTTCGTTAACGACATCCCAGCCTTTTATTCTGCCTTTATATCGCGAAACGACTGTTGTAATGTGATTTCGCATACGTTCTATCAGAACTTCGCGCGACACATCGTTGCCGTTTTCGTCGATAAAAAGCCATGCGGGTGCTTGCGAATGCCATACAAGGCAATGTCCTGTTATCCATAAATTGTTGGTTTCGCCAAAAGTTACGTATTTGTCGGCTTCGTCGAAGTAAAAGTTACCTTCTGCGGGTTGCAAAAACATACTTTTCATGCAATTTTCGGGGACAATAGCGTTGAATTGTTTTTTCACAATTTCTACGCTAAGTGTGTCTGCACCTGATATTTGCTGGATATTCACCGCTGTACCTATTAAAAATTTACCATTTAAAGCATCTTTTAATGCAGGTTCGGTTGTTTTTGTGCACGCTGATAATAAAATACAGCAGACTATTATCAGCAACAAATTTTTTATTAGTTTCATCATTTTATATTTTAATTTATTATTATTTATTTGTTTATTTTGCGATATAATTTCATTAATGTTAACTGCGATGGCGATTTTCTATTTCTTTGTTGATTTCGTCAATACGATTATCTTCCAGTTCGTATTTTGAAATTACAAACATTGCGACAACCAAAAGAATTGCGGGAATCACTACCATCAGCCATAAAATTCCTTGCTGGGCTAAGGGCGATTGCGTTGCTTTTTCGGCATCAAAATAGGTCATAGAAAGAACAAAACCCGGAATCACGCCACCCAAAGCAAAACCTGCTTTGAAAAATATACCCGTCAAAGCGTTTACAACGCCTGAAATTCGTTTGCCCGATTTCCATTCGCCATAAGAAATAACCTCAGGAACTAAAACCCACATATAACCTGTGGCAACAATCACTCCTGTTGATTTAACAAATTGGGCTGCATAAATCAACCATAACTGAGATTTAAGTTCGGGAACAACAGAAATTACGTACAGCATTGCCATACCTATTATTGCTACTCCCAGAAAAACATAAAACATTTGTTTTTTTCCGATTGCTCTTTTGATAGCCGGCACTAAAGGCAGAAAAATGAAGGCAGGAATAGAACCCAGCGCATTAAAAAGCGGCAGGGCAGACGGATGACCGACATTGTACTGCATATAATAAGCAGATGCCGAGTTCCCGACAGCCATCATGGCAAATGCGGTAATAAAGAAGAATGCCAAAACGCGCAAAGGTCGATTGTGTATAAATTCGGTAAACAAATCGGCATAACGAACGGTATCGGTTTTATCTTTGTCCATCACTACACGCTCGCGGGTTTGTGAAAAGCAAAAACACAACAACGCAAATCCTATTAAGGCATAAATGCTCATAACGACAAACCAAACGCCTGATGCTTCCGGTTTTGACCAATCCTGTTCGGGCGAAAAATGCTGAATTATTGCCGGAATACCAAATTGAACCGCTAAACCGCCCATATTAGCCATAAACATGCGGGTAGAAGTAAGTTTAGTGATTTCGTCAGTATCGCGGGTGAGCGATGCGTTGAGTGCGCCGTAAGGTACATTAACCATTGTGTAGCAAAGCGATAGTGTAACGTAAGTGATATAAGCGTACCACAATTGACCTGAAAAACCATTCCAAAACGACAGGATAACCAAGCCTGTCAGCGGAATACCGCCAAAAACCAAGTAAGCGCGGTATTTGCCCAATTTGGGATTATGTTTATCGACAAATGCGCCTACAAACGGGTCCCAAAGAACATCAACCAAACGAACAATCAGAAACATAAACGCTGCTGCTGCCGGCTTTATGCCGAATACGTTGGTATAGAAAAACAATAAATAGGTGGCAACCGTTTGATAAATAAGGTTTTGGGCTAAATCGCCTGAGCCGAAACCTATACGTTGCGTCCACGATAGTTTGTAGAAACCTTTAGCTTCGGTGGATGAATTTTTTTGTGATGTCTGTTTCATGTTTTAATTTATTATTTGTTATTTACTATTAATTGTTAATTATTATCTTTAATTATTTATTATTTGTTGTTAATTCATTTTATATATTCAAAAAAGGCAAATGTTTTTCCACAAAATATCGCAATATTTATCTATGCCCATTTTCTTCATTCTTAACTCTTCATTCTTCATTCTACAAATCGTGCGGGTAAACGTTTGCAATTCTAAACATCTTTCATGCTCCGCACTTTTTCGCTTGCGTTCATCTATTCTACCAACATATAATCCCTAACGGGATTTTTTTCTATTCATCATCTTTCACAATTCGTAATTTCGTAATTTTCATAATTCATCATCTTTCACAATTCGTAATTCGTAATTTTCGTAATTCGTAATTCGTAATTTCTTAACTCTTAATTCTTAACTCTTAATTCTTAATTTTTAATTTTTAATTATTAATTCTCTGTTTCAAAAGGAGATGCAGGCAGTCCCTCTTTATTTTTCAGATTAGCATCGTCGGGGTTGTCAGCCCAAGCGTAGCGTACCGAAACGGGATTTTTTACCGCATAACTCCATACTTTTACTTTATCTTTTGCAACAACAACAGCATTTGCCCACACATACTTACCATCTTCTGCTGCGATGGCAAATCCTTTCAGGTCGAGGTTAGTGTATATTCCCGAACCTACCGATGTAAATGTTAATATTATGCTGTTATCTTTGATTTCCATGCTTTTATATAAGGGACCTGCGCTTACGGTGATTTCGTCATTGTAAGCAAGACGTTGCGCTTCGAGTGCAAGACGGCGTCCCAGTTCCTTTTTGTTTAACGGATGAATATCGTTCCATTCGCCAATATCAATAGCCACAGCCATGCCTGTATATGGAATATTCAACGTTCTTCGCTGAACATCGCGCAATGTTGCCCAGCCGCTTTCCTGCGGTGTATTTTGCGATTTCATAAAATTCGCCAACTGCACGAATATAAAAGGCAGTTGAGGCTTGTTCCATTTATTGCGCCAATCGAAAATAAGGTCGGCAAAAAGGTTTTTGTATTCTTTTGCGCGTCCTGTGTTTGATTCGCCCTGATACCAGATTACCCCTTTTACGGCGAAATTCAGCAGCGGAGCAATCATGCTGTTGTATAAGCCTGCCGGTTTGTAGTGAAATGTTGTTGTTGGCGACATTTGATAAGATGCCTCTGCGCCGGTTTTATATTTCCAATCGCCTGTAAGGTCAATACTTTCGTTGCCTGCTATTAGTTTATATTGTTTTTCTTCTACAAATCCTCCGCGCCATCCGTTGCTTGTTACACGTATCGCTATCACGTTTTTACCTGTTTTCAGGATACCTTTTTTAACAGGATAAATTCGCGGCGGATACTGATATGTAATGTTGCCGACGAATGTTCCGTTTACGAAAGCAGAATCGCTGTCAACGATGCAGCCAAGCCGCAGTATGGCATCTTTGCCTGTCATTGATGCAGGAACATCTATTTCCTTACGAAACCAGATAATGCCTGCTTTCAGGTCAACATTTTTGTCCATCCAATATCCGGGTAACGAAATATCGCTCCAGTCGGAAATATCAACGTCAGTTTTGTGCCATTTCGATAGACCTGCGTCTTTTTTATTTAAGTCCAAAAACCATTTAAAGGTATTTTCGCCATCTTGTTTTTTTGTATTTTCAACATAATTTATATCCGCGCATTTTTCTGTTTCTTTAAGATATTCAGGATAGTTTTTCAGTGTTTCCGTGCTAATCCACGCTTCAACAGGAGAGCCGCCAACGCTTGAATTTAGAAGACCTATCGGCACTTGATATTTTTCGTACAGATATTTTGCAAAAAAGTATGCTGTTGCCGAAATGTTCATAATATTTTCGGGAGTTGCCGCTTTCCATTCGCCACCCGATAAGTCGTTGTCGGCTTGTTGAAAATTGTAGGAAAGTGGTGTTTTGTAATGTCTTATATATGGATTGTTTATTTCTGAAATTTCATCTTTGAACATATCCATCACACGCGACATTTGCAATTCCATATTCGACTGACCCGAGCAAATCCACACATCACCAATAAGAATGTCGGATATTTCGCGTTCGTTGATTTGCATAGTGTAAGCTCCGCCGGCTGACTGTGCGGGCAGTGTGATGTTCCATTCGCCTTTTTTGTCGGCTTTGGTTTGATATACATTATCAAGAAACTTAATTTTGACAGTTTCTTTAGGAGATGCCCATCCCCATATTTTTATGGGCGCATCGCGTTGCAGCACCATACCGTTGCTAATAGGTTTAGGCAAGCGTACCTGCCCAAACAAAAAGTTTGCAACAAAAAGCAATATGCTTAATAATAGTATTTTTTTCATAATTTTTC
>JAITOP010000130.1 GCA_031289895.1 Prevotellaceae bacterium | reverse complement strand
ATTATTGATATTGCTATTTCCGGTGCTGGGACACAGCCAAACGGATATACAAATGAGTCAGCACATATTCAATCGCTCATTATATAATCCTGCATCTACCGAAATATCGGGAGATATTAATATTTTTGGGCATTGGCGCGACCAATGGCAGGGTTGGTACGGCGCGCCTCGAACTGTGGCTATGTCAGCAAACGGATATATTCCATCATGGAAATTAGGACTTGGATTGATGATTTTAAACGATAAATTGGGTCTTGAACATGATATACAATGTAAATTTACATATTAGTTTCATATTTTTTTTAATAATAAAAAAGCGCGTTTATCGCTGGGATTGAGCGCAGGCGTGGTAAACAAAAACGTAGAATGGAACTACGCGATAGAGCAGGAGCAAGACAATATTTTACCGACAGAGCCTGAATGTAAATGGAAAGCCGATTTTGATTTCGGATTAGAATATAATACAGAACGTTTTCAGGCAGGATTATCAGTGAGACACCTGAGTAAACGAGCCAATGATGCGCATCGTATCAATATGGGGCAACATTTTTACGGATATTTAAGATATAATTTTCCTCGTAAAAATAATTTTAGTTTATCAGCTACAGCATTCGCTCAAAACAGCAAAAAATCTACACATATAGAATCTAATTTGGTTTTATTTTATCGCAGAACAATGTGGGTAGGAGCAGGTTACAGATGCGATGAAAAATTAGAACCCGAATCGTTAGTGGGGATGATAGGAGTAAATTTACTTGGCTTTTTGAAGTTAGGATATTCATTCGATTTTAATATTGGAAAAATAGGAAAATACAGTAACAATACACACGAAATAATGCTGGGAATAAAAATCTCACGCAGACGATAACATTTTTTTTCATCATCTTCTTCACTCAAGTGATTTTGATAGTCATCACCTATGTTTTTTACCATAAAATAATGCAAATATTGCGTACAAAATTTATTGTTTTTTTTAATTTGTTTACAAATGTAACTTCACTAACATTACATTTGTAAAGATATTTTAATATTTAAAAACAACAAAAAATAACTGTCCGAATAAAGTCAGTTTTCACTTGTAAAAAATATTTTATATCTTTGCGCCAATAAAAGCCTTAAAAAATGTATTTTTTACATTGTATTATTTTATTATCAGTTTGTTAGTATTTTCTCTAATATGGCTTTTTTAAGTTAAAATTTAAGTATAAATATAAATATATAAAGTAAAATTATGGGACCAACTATTATTTCAGTTCATGCGCGACAAATTCTTGATTCGCGCGGAAACCCAACGGTTGAAGCAGAGGTTTTAACCGAAGAGGGTATTGTAGGACGTGCTGCTGTTCCTTCGGGAGCATCAACAGGAATACACGAAGCTGTTGAATTACGCGATGGAGATAAAACTCGTTTTAATGGAAAAGGAGTACTCAAAGCGGTTGGAAATATCAACACAATTATTAACGAAGAGCTTTGGGGATGCAGCGTTTTTGAACAACGATTTATTGACGAAACGCTTATTTCGCTTGACGCTACCGAAAACAAATCAAATCTCGGAGCAAATGCAATTCTTGGAGTATCGCTGGCTTGTGCGCACGCGGCTGCCAAATCGTTGCAACAACCTTTGTATCGTTACGTAGGCGGCGTAAATGCAAACGTTTTGCCTATTCCGATGATGAATATCCTAAACGGAGGTTCGCATGCCGATAATTCTATCGACTTTCAGGAATTTATGATTATGCCCGTAAATGCAAATTGTTTTAGCGATGCTTTGCGCATGGGAGCTGAGGTTTTTCATAATCTGAAAAATGTTTTGAAAAAGAAAAATTATTCGACTAACGTAGGCGACGAAGGCGGTTTTGCACCCAATCTTAAATCAAACGAAGAAGCGATAGAGGTAATTTTAAAGGCAATTGAAAAAGCAGGATACAAGCCGGGCGAAGATGTGTTTATCGCGCTTGACCCTGCATCGTCTGAATATTATTTGACCGACGAAAAAGTTTATCATCTTCACAAATCAAGCGGCGAAAAACTTACAGCATCGCAAATGGTAGATTATTGGAAAACGTGGGTTGAAAAATATCCAATAATTTCGATTGAAGACGGAATGGCAGAGGACGATTGGGATGGCTGGAAAGCGTTGACCGATGCGGTAGGCAAACGTTGTCAGCTTGTGGGCGATGACTTGTTTGTAACAAACACCAAACGCCTGCAAATGGGCATTGATGCGAAAGTTGCAAATTCAATTTTGGTAAAAGTAAATCAAATAGGTTCGCTTACCGAAACTATTGACGCCGTAAATCTTGCATATCGCAATTCTTACACAGCAATTATGAGCCACCGCTCAGGCGAAACGGAAGATACAACCATTGCCGACCTTGCGGTTGCGCTCAACACCGGATTGATAAAAACAGGTTCGGCATCACGCTCCGACAGAATTGCAAAATACAATCAACTTTTGCGAATTGAAGAGCAGCTTGGCGAGCAAGCAAATTATCTGGGAAAAGATTTTAAATTTTTGAAATGATATAAGATTTAAATTTCAAAATTACTTAAAAAATAATGAGGTTGTCCGAAAACAGGGCAGCCTCTTTTTTTATATTTTAAATCGGTTAACCCACATTGCAGCCCCATCCTAAAAAACCAACAAAAATCAACAAAAATCAACAAAATTTACCCCAAAAATTAGCGATTTTAGGAATGCCAAATATGTAAATGCCTGATTTTCAAGATTAGTATTTTTCAAAAAATGCTTTGTAGTGCTCAGGGGGGTCTTGACAATCAGGTTTTTATGTTGTACCTTTGCGCCATGTATTTTAGATCATCATTACGCCACAATCCGGCAAAAAACACAATCGACGGTTACTATCGTTTAGTCGAAAGTTACCGCAACGAAACGGACAGAGTTTGTCACCGAACCCTGCTCAGTGTTGGTTTTGTCAG
>JAITOP010000027.1 GCA_031289895.1 Prevotellaceae bacterium | reverse complement strand
ACCTTTCGTTACCGCCCCTCGCCAAAAGCATTTCTGATAGTGCCGATAGTAGGAGTAATGTTTGCCGACATAATAAACAGCTCTTTTATACTTGTTTTTGTGAATATATTTAAATAATTTGGTTTTTGTTGATTTGTTTTTTGTTGATTTGATTTTTTGTTGATTTGTTGATTTGTTTTTTGTTGATTTGTTGGTTTGTTTTTTTGTTGATTTGTTGGTTTGTTTTTTTGTTGATTTGCAGGTTGAACTTGCGGGATATAGCGAAAGAGGTTAAAAAACAGACAAATATATTATGAGTATTCTACAATTAATTTGGGGTCAATATTTAAAGACTTGTATAGTTTCTTTGCCATATTCATTGAAATGCGTCTTTTGCCGTTCATTATTAGCGATACTGTAGGTTCGTTTACTCCGATGATTTCTGCCAAATCTTTTTGTTTTAAATTTTTGGCATACATAGTATCTTCAATACTTTTTATAAGTGGTGATATTTACTCTTAAATATTTGAATTTGATATATTCATTTTCGTATTTGGCTGCTAATATGCCAAGACATCCTATTTCACGAGTATATTCATTATCAGTTTCAGATTCTAATACGTCGTTAGCAGTAGCTTCGTTTATCAGTTCATTTACTCGTTTAACAACGGTATCGTATTGTTCTTGTGTTTCTATTTTTTTTAATAAATTTAAGTTCATTGTTATACTGCGCTCGGTTTGATTTTGTGCATAAATATAATATCCCACAAAGACACAAAGAACACAAAGATTTTTAAAATATCTAAAATCAATATTTTTTTGTACCTTTTCATACAACTTATTTGTTTCCTTATTGTGCTTGCCATTTTTGCAGGATTAGGTACGACATTGAGTATTCATTAAAAACTTTAAAACTTGACAACCTTTACAACTTTAAAAACTTGACAAACTTCTTCACTCAACTTACAACTTACGACTTACGACTTACAACTTACGACTTATGACTTACAACTTACGACTTACAACTTACAACTTACGACTTATGACTTACACTTACAACTAAAAAAAAATTATCATAAAAATTTTTTTATTCTATAATTTTCAATATCTTTGATAATCAAAAATATTTTTAAAATGAAAAAACTAATCGTATCAATTATTTTGGTTGCTGTTGTGGCAACAAACGTTTATTCTCAAAATTATGAACCTCGACGCGAGTTTCGCGGTGCTTGGGTACATACTGTCGGAAATCAAAAATACAAGGAAATGACTACCGATGAAATGAAAAAACATTTTACATCGCTTTTAGATGAGTTTGAAAAAGCGAAAATTAATGCCGTAATTTTTCAGGTGCGCCCGCAGGCGGATGCTTTTTATACAAAAAGTATTGAACCTTGGAGCAGATTTATAACAGGCACGCAAGGTGTTGCCCCTAATCCGCTTTGGGACCCGTTGCAGTTTATGGTCGAAGAATGTCATAAACGCGGAATGGAACTGCACGCTTGGTTTAATCCGTATAGGGTAACTTCCAACGACAAAGAAACGCTTTGCGACGAGCATCTTTATTACCAAAAACCGTATCTGTTTGTTAAATACGGAAAGCAGATATATTTCGACCCGGGCGAACCTGAAGCCCGCGAACATACTGTAAAAGTTATTACTGATGTTGTAACCAGATACGATATAGATGCCGTTCATTTCGACGATTATTTTTATCCTTACAAAATATCGGAACAAGGCAAAATTGTTGATTTTCCCGACGATAAATCATTTGCAAAATACGGCGGTAAAGACGGTTTTACTCAGGAAACACGCAACGACTGGCGGCGAAATAATGTAAACGTATTGATACAGGAACTTAACAAAACAATTAAAGCGATTAAGCCTTGGGTAAAATTCGGAATCAGTCCGTTTGGAATTTGGCGCAATATTAAAAGCGACCCCACTGGCTCGAACACTACCGCAGGCTGCGAAAATTATGACGACCTGTATGCCGATATAAAACTTTGGGTACAAAAACGATGGATTGATTACAACGTTCCGCAATTATATTTTGATATTGGACATCCTGCTGCCGACTACGAAACGCTAATAAAATGGTGGAGCGAAAATAATTACGGCGAAAATCTTTATATAGGACAAGATATTGGAAAAACGGTAAAAGTAAAAAGTCGTGAAAAAGAAGGTGAATTTGTAAATCAGCTTCCGCGAAAAATGCAATTGGTGCGAACCGACAAAAATATACACGGCAATGTTTGGTGGTCGGGATATTCAATGTTGCGCAATCCCGACGGTTTTACCGACAGCATAATAAATACATATCAAACAAAAATCGCCTTAATGCCACAATATAAAAACATAGATATAATTGCTCCCGATGTTGCAAAAAATCTGAAAATGACAAGACGAAATTCGGAAAATTATTTGACATGGCTTGCTCCAACCACTAACGATGTTATGCAAAAAGCGGCTTATTACTGCATATATATTGTAGGACAAAATAATGAAGATATAAGCAATAAATCGCCGATTGCAATTACTCAAAATACGGAATTTAAAATTACAAAACCCGGAATTTATGCCATAACAGTGCTTGATAAATTGCAAAACGAAAGTCGCCCGATTTATATCAACATAAACGCAGATAAATTATAAAACAAAAAAAATCGAAACGATAATGGAAAAATCGAAAGTGTATTTTACCAATTTACACACAAATCCGACAAACAGCCTGCTTGATAAATTGGAAAATCTGATAAAAAAAGCAGGCATAGAAAAAATTGATTTTGAAAATCAGTTTACAGCAGTAAAAATTCATTTCGGGGAACCCGGAAATTTGGCTTATATACGCCCGAATTATGCTGCGCGGGTAATAAAAGTTTTGAAAAAACTCGGAGCAAAACCATTTCTTACCGATTCAAATACTTTGTATTCGGGCGGCAGGTCGAATGCTGTTGACCATCTGAAATCGGCAATGGAAAACGGTTTTAATCCTATCGCTACACATTGTAACATTATGATTGCCGATGGTTTGAAAGGAACAGAATATCGCGAAATAAAAATAGATGGAGAATATTGCAAAGCACCAAAAATAGGCTCTGCAATTGCCGATGCCGATATTTTTATAAGTATGAATCATTTCAAAGGACACGAACAGGCGGGATTTGGCGGCGCACTTAAAAATATCGGAATGGGATGTGCAAGCATAGGCGGAAAACTTGAACTTCACTCAGCCTCGCAACCTAAAATAATTAAAGAAAATTGCAAAGTCTGCGGAGTTTGCGTAAAACATTGCGCACACGCCGCTATAACTATTGAAAACAGATGCGCGGTGATAAATTATGATAAATGCGTAGGTTGCGGACAATGCGTAGCCCTGTGTCAATACGAGTCGGCGGTTATGGGAAAAGGCGATACTTCGGAACGGTTAAATTGCAAAATTGCCGAATATGCAAAAGCCGTATTGGCTGATAAACCTAATTTTCACATAAATTTTATAATGAATGTTTCGCCCGAATGTGATTGCTGGAATCACAATGACGTTGCAATAATTCCGGATATTGGCATTGCCGCATCGTTCGACCCTGTTGCTCTCGACATGGCTTGCGTTGATTTGGTTAAAAAAGCGCCGATAAACATTTACAGCACACTTCACGAAAAACATAATCATGATGAAATGATTGGCGAAGATAAATTCACACTCGTACATCCTAACGCCAACTGGCTTGCAGGACTTGAACATGCCGAAAAAATAGGCTTAGGAACAACTAATTATGAATTAATAATTAAGAATTAAGAATTAAGAATTAAGAATTATTAACATATTAATCACATTAGCAAATTAATCACATTAATCACATTAATCACATTAATCATATTAATCATATTAATCATATTAACAAATTAATCATATTAACAAATTAACAAATTAATCACATTAACAAATTAATCATTATGAAGAAATTATTATTTACAGCCATTATAATGGCAACTTGCTTTGTGTTGCAGGCACAGGAAAAAAAAGCAGAAGAGAAAAAGCCTGCAACAGGATACGAATTTACAGTTATAAAAGAATTGAAATCGACACCTGTAAAAAATCAAAGCCGCACAGGCACTTGCTGGAGTTTTTCGGGCTTAACATTTTTTGAATCCGAATTGCTGCGTTTGGGCAAAGAATATGATTTGTCGGTAATGTTTGTATCGCGCGATAATTATACAAAAAAAGCCGATAAATATGTTCGTTTGCACGGAACGATAAATTTTGCAGGCGGCGGCTCGTTTGAAGATGTTGTTGAAACATTGCGCAACACAGGAATTGTTCCCGAAGAAGTTTACAACGGAATAAATTACGGCGGCACATTACACGACCACTCCGAACTCGACAATGTAACTAAAGCCTACGTTGATGCCGTAATAAAAGGGAAAAAACTGACAACGGCTTGGAAAAACGGATTCAACGGAATTTTGGATGCTTATTATGGAAATTATCCCGAACGCTTTAACTACAAAGGCGTTGAATACACTCCAAAAACATTTGCAAAATCATTAGGATTGAATATGGACGATTATATCGGAATAACATCGTTCACGCATCATCCTTTCTACAAACCTTTTGTTGTTGAAGTTCCCGACCATTATATCTGGGGATTAAATTATAACGTAACGATAGACGAATTAATTGAAATTATCGACAACAGCATAGAAAAAGGCTACACCGTAGCGTGGGCTTCGGATATAAGCGAACGCGGATTTCAATATCGCAAAGGCGTTGCAGTTGTTCCCGATGCAGAAATTAATAATCTTAGCGGAACCGACCGCGAACGTTGGGAAAATCTAAGCAAACAAGAGCGCGAAACCGAAATCTTCAAACTCGACAAACCTGTTACCGAACTTAAAATTACGCAAGAAATACGTCAGGAAGCCTTTGA
>JAITOP010000367.1 GCA_031289895.1 Prevotellaceae bacterium | reverse complement strand
TTTGATGTGGTGATTGGAAATCCGCCGTATGTGCAAAGCCAACTTAGCGAGAAAGAAAAAAAGTATTACCAAACTTATTATAAGACAATAGAAGGTAAGCCTGATTTATATAGACTTTTTATTGAAAAATCCATATATCTAATGAATGATAATGGAATTATGTCTTTTATTACGCCAAACACATTCTTGACTATTCCAAGTGCTAAAAAATTAAGAGATTTCATAAGAGCAAAGGCTTCAATATGTTCTGTTATTAACTTTAGAGGGAGTGTGTTTGAAGATGCAAATGTAAACACATCAATATTTGTTTTGGAAAAAGGCAAAGAAATAGATAAAACACTGTTTATAACAGATAATTCGTCAACTCCCAATGCCGAAACTTTATCGGAGGCAATAAGCAATTCTGTCTTCATGACTTATGACATTTTGATTAACTCTGATAAAATTGACTGTGTTCAGAATGAGAAATTTAGTACAATAATAAAGAAAATAAATAAGACTAACCAATTACTTTCTGATTTAGCTGATTATACGATTGGATTACAAGTATATCATAATAGCATACATTCAAAGGAAGATATAACTAATCGCATTTATCATTCGAAAACAAAGATAGATGAAACATACATTCCAGAAATAGGTGGAAAAGATATTGCAAGATACAACCCGATACTGAGAACAAAGGAATATGTTTCGTATGGTGAATGGTGTTATAATAAACCGGATATAAAATATTTAACCGGAAAAAGAATATTAATGAGAGAAATACCTTCAAAGGATAATTTAATTTGCTCACTCTATGAAGGCGCAGGAGTTGGCAGTAAAGCTGTGATTATAGTAAAATCTGACGAAAATATCATATATGAGCTATTGGCTATTTTAAACTCCAGATTAATTGGCTTTTACATAAATAACACAACCGAAAAAGGAACTCAACAGTTATTTCCAAGAATATCGCTTACTTCCACAAAAAAGATACCGATAAAACTATCTGGCAATAATGTGATTTCTGATAAAACACAGCAATTATTAATGTTCAATGCCGATTTGCAAAGCAAACGCCAACGCTTTCTAAAGCGCTTGTCCGATAATATCACCGTCACCACTAACAAGGGGTTTAAACCCCTTGTTAAATCCCTTGTTAAATCCCTTGTCAAACCCCTTGTTATCACCAACGCATTGGAACGATTTGAAGAATTGGAGTTTAAACAATTCCTTGCCGAATTGCAGAAACAGAAAATTACGCTCTCACTCAAACAACAAGATGAATGGGAAGAATATTTTAACGATTATAAATCAGAATGTATTAACTTTGTGCAGCAAATTGCAGAGACCGATAAGGAAATTGATAGGATGGTTTATGCATTGTATGGGTTGACGGAGGAAGAAATTGAAATAGTGGAAAGAAAATAAGGAAAACTGACAAAATGTCAGACAACAAATATTGGCACACTTATTATTCTATCCGCCTGAAAAACAGCAAGTAAAGTTATATATTGAAATATATGAAATCCAATAAAAATATGGGAACAGGTTGTAAACAAGCATTAAAAAAACATAAATGATGGCAATATATCAAATAAAATTTTACAATCTCGATACCATTCTTTCGGAACGTGTAATACGAAGAAAAATAAAACAAAAACCCGATATTTTTTTGCAAAATAAATATCAAAAACAAATAATAATAATGTAAAAAAAGTATATAAATGTGTAAAAATACATTTCTTAAAAACACAAATAATGAATAAAATTAAATATTTATATTTTTAATGTTAAATTGATAATGAATTTTTATAAAAAATGTATTTATAACATAAAATCATAACTAAAATTATATAATGAACGTACAATTAATTTAATAATAACTAATTATAACAAAAAAAATGAAAAAAGTATCATTAATCTTATTCGCTATTTTATCGGTGTGCGTGATGACTGCACAGGATAAAAATTTCCACAGTTTTACTGTTAAAACTATAGATGGAAACGACTTTTCTTTGTCTCAATTTAAAGGCAAAAAAGTCATGGTTGTGAATGTTGCGTCAAAATGCGGGCTGACACCACAATACAAACAATTGCAGGAATTATTTGAAAAGTACCAAAACGATAATTTTGTTATCGTAGGCTTTCCGGCAAATAATTTTGGTGCGCAAGAACCGGGAACAAATCAGGAAATAAAAGAATTTTGTACTGCCAACTACGGCGTAACTTTTATGATGATGGAAAAAATATCGGTAAAAGGCGACGATATTGCACCATTGTATAAATGGCTGACTACCAAAGCCGAAAATGGTATTGAAGATGCCGAAGTTACATGGAATTTTCAAAAATTTTTGATTGATGAAAACGGTAATTGGGTAAAATCCGTTCCTCCGCGCACAACTCCGCTATCGGATGAAATTATAAAGTTCATAAAGTTAGAAAGTTTAGAAAGTTAGAAAGTTAGAAAGTTAGAAAGTTTATAAAGTTAGAAAGTTCATAAAGTTAGAAAGTTCATAAAGTTATAAAGTTCATAAAGTTAGAAAGTTCATAAAGTTATAAAGTTCATAAAGTTAGAAAGTTTGTTAAGTGCATAAAGATTTTTAGAATGAACAAATAATTTGTAGATGACTTATAGACAAATGACTAACGACTAAATACTAACGACCAACGACTAATGACAAACGACTCCTATCAAATCGTAGTCTTCGCTGGCGGTAATTTTTACATTTATAAAATCGCCGGCATGGGGCATTTTGGTTTTTTGTATTGATTTACAGGATATTAGAACTTCGTTATCAATTTCGGGAGAATCGTATTCGGTGCGGGCTATAATGTATTCATTTTCAATTCTATCAACAATCACACGGTACTCCTTCCCTACTCTTGCGGTGTTCAATTGCTTTGATATTGAATTTTGAATTTCCATAATCTCGTTAGCGCGTTCATTTTTAATATTTTCGGGAATATTATCATCAAATTTTTCTGCCGAAAATGTACCTTCTTCTTCCGAATAAGAAAATACGCCGAGCCTATCGAATTTTGTGCTGATTACAAAGTTTTTGAGTTCGTCAAAAGCGGCGTCATCTTCGCCGGGATGACCTGTTAAAAGTGTTGTACGTAACGCAATATCAGGAATTTGAGTACGTAATTGTTCTATAAGTTTATAAATTTCGGAATTTGTTCCGCGCCGCATATTTTTTAACACTTTATTGCTGATGTGCTGAAAAGGAATGTCAAGATATTTACATATTTTCGGATTATTTGCTATTTCTTTTATAACATCTTCGGGAAAATTTGTGGGATAAGCGTAATGCAAACGTATCCAGTCTATTTGGTTTATTTCGCTCAGTTTATTTAATAATTCGGCAAGATTTTGTTTTTTATAAATATCTATACCATAATATGTTGTATCCTGAGCAATAATAAGCAATTCTTTCACGCCTTTATTTGCTAAAAGTTGAGCTTCGGCAAGCAATTGGTTCATTGGCTGTGATTTATATTTTCCGCGAATCAACGGAATAGCGCAATACGAGCAGCGGCGGTTACAACCTTCCGAAATTTTGAGGTATGAATAATGCTGCGGCGTTGATATAGCACGCTCACCAACAAGTATATGCTTGTATTGCATACCTATTTTTGCAACAATATCTTTAAGATTTTTAACTCCGAAAAAACTATCTACTTCGGGAATTTCGGCGCGTAATTCGTCAGCGTATCGTTCTGCAAGACAGCCGAAAACAAAAAGATATTCAATATAGCCTCTGCGTTTTGCTTCAACAAACTGCATAATAGTATTAATCGATTCTTCTTTTGCAGATGCGATAAATCCGCAGGTGTTTATCACTACAATTTTTGCCGAAATATCGTTGCTGTCAAACACAACTTGATAGCCGTTAGCAATAAATTGTGCGCTTAAATGTTCGGAATCGACAATGTTTTTTGAGCAACCAAGTGTTATGAGATTTATTTTTTTCAAATTCTTTTTTATGAATTTATGAATTAAAATTATCCGAACAGCGATTCAACAAATTCGGTTTTATCAAAAATCTGTAAATCGTTGATACCTTCGCCAATACCAATAAATTTCACAGGAATTTTAAATTGGTCGGAAATGCCAAGCACTACCCCACCCTTTGCCGTGCCGTCGAGTTTGGTAACTGCAAGCGATGTTACAACAGTCGCTTTTGTAAATTCTTTTGCCTGCTGAAAAGCGTTTTGACCTGTTGAACCGTCAAGCACAAGCAATACTTCGTGCGGCGCGTCTTCAACAACTTTCGCTATCACATTGCGTATTTTGGTAAGCTCGTTCATTAAATTTATTTTGTTGTGCAAACGTCCTGCGGTGTCGATAATCACAACATCGGCATTGTTTGCAACGGCTGATTTGACGGTATCGTAAGCCACTGATGCTGTGTCAGAACCCATTTGTTGTTTCACAATTTCAACACCTGCACGTTCAGCCCAAATTGTAAGCTGGTCAACGGCTGCAGCGCGAAAAGTGTCGGCAGCGCCAAGATATACTTTTTTGCCTTCGTTTTTCAGTTGCGCCGCAAGTTTGCCTATGGTGGTTGTTTTTCCCACTCCGTTTACGCCTACAACCATTATCACATAAGGTTTTTTTGAAAAATCGAAAGGAGTTTCGCCTTTCTTCGAGCCGTTTTCTTCGAGCATCGAGGCAATTTCTTCTTTTAATATTCCGTTTAGTTCGCTGGTATTAACGTATTTATCTTTTGCAACGCGCTTTTGTATGCGTTCAATAATTTTAATAGTAGTTTCAACACCAACGTCTGATGTTACAAGGATTTCTTCCAGATTATCAAGTACATCGTCGTCAACTTTTGATTTTCCAACGATAGCCCTTGATATTTTGCCAAGCAATCCTGTTTTGGTTTTTTCCAATCCCCTGTCTAATGTTTCTTTTTTATTGTCTGATATTTCTTTTTTCGCCTTCGAAAATAGTCCGAAAATTGCCATTTTATTTAAGTTTAATATTTTGCTATTTTGCGACAAAGGTAGTAAAAAATAATGATTAATGATTAATTATTAATGATTAGTGATTAGTGGTTAATGATTAGTGGTTAATGATTAGAACGTCTTTATAACTTTAAAAACTTTCTAACTTTCAAACTTATTTATACATTTGCATTCTCATTTTTACCATTATAGCCTAATTTTTTAACAGTCCGCACAAAAATTTTTGTCCTATAATTT
>JAITOP010000014.1 GCA_031289895.1 Prevotellaceae bacterium | reverse complement strand
TTGTCAATTCAAGCGTTTTTGATGTGCAATTTAGTGCTGCAATGTTTTTTAGCGCAATGCAAAAAGGATTGGTTTTCGACAATCTCGTAGCATCGCATATAAGTCTTTTTCCGCTGATTTTTTTAAGCATCTTTGCATTATTCAATAAAATGCCAAAAATATTGGTTGTAATGTGTAGCGCATTGTATATTTTGCTATATACTTTATCTATAAGCATATCGGTTGCCGATATTCCTTATTTTTCGTTTTTCTATTCGCATATTGGCGTTTCGGCGTTCGACTGGTTTGCATTTGGAAAAACAACATTTGGATTAATATTTCAGGAAACAGGAAATTATCCTTATTTTGCCTTGATATTGCTTGCAATTGCCTCATTTATATTTGGAATAGTTTTTTTTACAAAAAAATTATTGAAAACAACAACTACCGCCACCACAACAAAAAATCTAAAATTACTCGTTCCGCTTACCATTGTAATATGGGCATTTTGTTTTTTGGGAATACGAAGTTCTTTTTACACATTTCCGCTAAGAGTGGGTTATGCTTATTTCTCTAACAATTCATTTTACAATCAGTTAGGTACAAGTCCAACTTTTTTTATGATAAAAAGCCTTAAAGGATTAAAAAAACAAAATACCGTTGCCGATATAATGAGCTATGAAACAGCAGTTAAAGATGTGCAAAAAACATTGGAAGTAACAAAACCCGAATTAAATTCACCATTATCGCGCAATATAGAAACAAGTGGAAATCAACTTAATGCAAATGTTGTGATTATATTGTTAGAATCAATGGCATCAAACTATTTATCGTATGAATATAATGGCGAAAAAATTACTCCATACTTAAACGATTTGATAAAAAAATCATATTATTTTGAAAATTTTTATTCGGCAGGCATACACACAAACATGGGAATAGCGGCTACTTTGTACGGCTATCCGCCTCTGTTTAAGCGTCCTATGATGGAAGTTGAAGTTACACATTACTCCGGACTGCCCGCTGCTCTTCACAAACAAGGATATGAAAATCTGTTTTTTTTAACAAGCTCGCCGCAATACGATAATATGAATGTGTTTTTTTATGAAAATAATTTCGACCGCGTTTATTCCAAAACCGATTATCCCGACAATAAAGTTGTAAACAGTTATGGCGTACAGGATGATTATTTGTTTGAGTATGGGCTTGAAAAACTGAACGATGCAGCAAAGAAAGACAATCCTTTTTTTGCCGTATTTATGACCGTCAGCAATCACCAGCCATATATCGTACCCGAAGAATTTAAAAATGCAGGAAATACCGACGAAGAATGTATGGTTGCCTACACCGACAAATGTTTACAAAATTTTATGCAAGATGCCGAAAAACAAACGTGGTATAAAAATACTTTATTTGTCATTTTAGGCGACCACGGTCGTAGTTTGGGGCAACAAAAATATGCAATGCCTTTGTCGCACAATCATATACCTTGCATTATTTATTCGCCTCTGTTGAATGATACGCCAAAACAATTCAAACAATTCGGCGGACAAATTGATGTGTATCCAACTGTTATGGGATTGCTAAATATTTCATATATAAACAATTCGTTAGGAATTGATTTGCTTAAACAACAACAACGACCCTGTATGTTTTTTGTTAACGATAATCAGTTGGGATGTATTAACGATAATTATTTTTACGTTCGCGATTTGATTACAAAATCAGATATTCTGTATGATTTGTCCGCAAATTCATCCGACAATATATTTGATAAAAACCCTGACGTTGCCGAACATTTGAAGAATTACTCTGTTTCGATGATGGTTACAGCAGAATATATGTTAAAAAACAAAGTTAACAGGTAGAAAAATTATTTGTGTATAGACGCATGAAAATTTCTGTATAGACAAAAATATTTTTTTGTATAGACGCGCGAAAATTTCTGTATAAACAAAAATATTTTTCTGTATAGACAAAAAAATTGCATACGACGATACGATTTTACAGTTTTTTATCTGCGCATATTCCACACGGTTTAATTCTGCATTTCGTCATTGCAAACGAAGTGAAGCAATCCGGAGTAATACTAAACAGTTACCAAAACCCTTATTTTCAAAAGCCGCCCTTAGTAGCAGAGCATTAGCCTCGATATTCTACCATTATTCTCTTATTTACAACATTTTAATAAGGGAATAAGGGTATGCGCTACTTGTTTTCGGCTACTAATGGAACTTTTTGTAAATAAGGGTTTTATCTGTTATTTATTTTCTATACCTGAATCGGTATTTTGATAACTGTTTGGTATAAATAAGCAAATTGCCGGATTGCTTCACTTCGTTCGCAATGACGGCACGAAGTAATATCCCTAAAAAAGAAAAAAACTGCCTGAAACAAGCAGTTTTTTTCCTTATCAATATTCAATTCAAAAAAACATTATTTTTTCAATAGTTCGGGTTTTACGAATTTTGTTTTGTTTCGTTGTTTTCTTTGTATCAATTCATAAGCAACTGGTGTTGCTATAAATATCGACGAGAATGTTCCGAACAAAATACCTACGGTCATAGCAAATGCAAATCCGCGAATAACATCTCCGCCAAAGAAGAATATTACTAATAACACAAATATTGTTGTGACTGATGTGTTTAATGTTCTCGAAAGGGTTGCATTTATAGCATCGTTGATATTATCTTTCAAATCGTGCTTGGGATATAGTTTGCGGTATTCTCTGATACGGTCGAAAATAATCACCGTATCGTTTATTGAATATCCTATTATTGTGAGCATTGCGGCTATAAACGTTTGGTCTATTTCCATACCCCATGGAAAAATTCCTGCGCCAAATGCAAACATCGACATTGTGAATAACGAGTTTCCTACTAATGCCACTACGCCGCCAAATCCCCATTGCCATTGCGAGAAACGAACTGCAATGTAAGCAAAAATAAGGAACAATGATATAATAACCGCCCAAATTGCCCGACGTGTAATATCGCTTGCTATTGTAGGACCTACTTTTTCGGAACTTATAATTCCGTGCGGATTGGTTTGTGTCGATACAAATTCTTCAAAAGTCATTTCTGTGTTCGCAAATAAACCTTTTAATGCACTGTATAATATGTCTTCTACTTGTCTGTCAGCATCTTCCGATTGTTCGTCGTACAGGTATTTTGTTGTGATTTTCATTTGGTCTGAGTTTCCGAATTGTTTTACTTCTGACGATTCTTCCATTACTGCCAGCAATGCCTCGCGAACTTCGTTGGATGTAATGTTTTTATCAAATCGCACAACATAAGTTCTACCACCTGTAAAATCAACGCCCTGACTAAATCCTTTTGTTAATATAACCGTCAATCCGGCAAGCAAAACAATTGCTACAACAGTAAATACTTTGCGGCGCATCTGTATGAATTTGAATTTTGTATTTTTCAGGAAATTCATCGACCACGCAAATCCGAATTTTATATTATATCCTCTGTTCAGCAACCATTCAAAAATCAATCGTGATATAAATATTGATGTAAACAATGATGTTACAATACCAACAATAAGCGTGGTAGCAAAACCTTTAACAGGACCTGTTCCGTAAGTCAATAGCACTATACCTGTTATGAGTGTTGTCAGCTGTCCGTCAATAATTGCCGAATATGCGTTTTTGTAACCGTCAGTTATAGCCAGCCGCAGGGCTTTGCCTGCAACATATTCTTCTTTAATACGTTCGTAAATAATAATGTTGGCATCTATTGCCATACCGAGTGTCAGCACTATACCTGCAATTCCGGGCATTGTAAGCACTGCGCCGAATGATGCCAATACGCCGATAATGAGGAATACGTTTGCTATCAGGGCTATGTTTGCTGCCAATCCTGCCGTATTATAGAATAGCCATATATAAATAAGTATAATTATAAATGCAAGTATAAACGAGAACATTCCGGCATTTATAGATTCCTGACCAAGTGTAGGACCAACAACTGCCTCTTGAACTATATGTGCAGGAGCGGGCATTTTACCCGAACTCAAAACGTTTACCAAGTCATCGGCTTCCTGTGTTGTAAATGTTCCTGTAATTCTCGAACTTCCTCCTGTAATTTCTGCCTCAACATTAGGATATGAATAAACATAACCATCAAGAACTACTGCTACTTCGCGTCCTATATTTGCTTTTGTAAGTAGCGCCCAGATTTTTGCTCCGCTGGTGTTCATTGTCATATTTACATAAGGATATGGACTTCCGCCTGCCTGATTAAATTCTTTGCGTGAACTCACTACTGCATCGCCCGAAAGAGGTGCTTCGTTGCCGTAACGAGGATTAAGTTTTATTGCTACAAGTTCGTAAACTACGCCTTCTTTGCCTGTGGCTTTGCTTGTCCATGCAAAACGCAAATTGCTGGGTTTCATTCCAAGAATTTGCGGAAGAGCCAGCATTTGATTTATTTTTGCCGTATCGCGATAGTGTGCGCGACCAACGCAAGCTGATGCTATTCTTTTTCCGTTTCCATCGGAATCGGTATTTAAACTTAATACCGACAATAAAGGATATTGTTCTCTGAGATTTGCTGCATTTTCTGCCGCCATATTTGTGCTGTCCTTACCAAGTGCGCTGAGCAAAGTATCGGCAGGGTTTGTGTTGTCGGTTGCAGCAAGTTGACTTAGCGGGTCATCATTTGCGGCGGTAACAGTTTTTGTGCCTGTTGTGTCGGTTGTTGATTGTTTTGCCAATGCTTTTTCGGCATCTCTCAGCTCTTTTATTTTTTTATCCGAATTTATAATGTAATCGCTAATGCCTTCAACGCGGCAGTCGAAAGTTTCCCAAAATTCGAGGCTTGCCGTTCCTTGCAAAAGTTTACGTACACGTTCGGGTTCTTTTATACCCGGAAGTTCAACCAAAATTCTGCCCGTGCCGGGAACTCGTT
>JAITOP010000301.1 GCA_031289895.1 Prevotellaceae bacterium | reverse complement strand
ATAACTTGATAAACTTCTTAGGAATCGTTACGAAATAACATGACATTTTATTATGGTTTTGTTGGAGAATTAGGAGAAATTAATTATAAGTTATAAATTGTCCTGCGGTAGCGTGTGGCGACCTCTGCCGTATTACCGTCATTGCGGGCTTGTCCCGCAATCTCCTCTTATAAACGGGGATTGCGGGTCAAGCCCGCAATGACGGTAAAAAATGAACCACCTTTCATATTGCAAGCCGTAGGTTTGTAACCTCTGCTTTTGTTGGTTGCAGTCCTACGGATTGCTGTGTTGGCGTGGTATTTATCATTCTACCGAGCGATAATCCCTACAGATTTTTTTTGTCATCTGTTATAATTTGTTTATTTTTCATCCCCTAACTTTCTAACTTTATGAACTTTAAAAACTTTCAACTTTAAAAAACTAAATCCTCGAATTTCTTTCCCAGAAAATGCCGTCAGTGTATCCTTGAATTTTATTGTCGGTTTTGGCTATGTGCAAACGTTTTTCGGCTAAAATACAATATTCTTCATTAAATTCGATACCGCAATAATTTCGTTTTAATTTTTTTGCAACTACCGAAGTCGTTCCCGAACCCAAAAACGGGTCGAACACAAAATCGCCTTCGCACGAGCTTGCAAGTATAAGTTTGGCTAAAAGTTTTTCGGGTTTTTGCGTAGGATGGTCGGTATTTTCGGGCATCGACCAATATGGAACGGAAATATCGTCCCAAAAATTTGAAGGATATGTAAATCTGAATTTTCCGTCTGCGGTATCTTCCCAATCTTTTGGTTTTCCGTTTATTTTATACGGTGCAAATACTTTTCGGCGAATTTTTACGGCATCAACATCAAAATAATAATCGTTGCCGAGCGTTGCAAACCAAATATCTTCTACGCAGTTTTTCCAATTCATTTTTGCGCCGCGTCCTTTTTCGCGTTGCCATGTTATGCGGTTGCGTATGACGGTGTGCTTTGTTAAAACTTCAAATATCGCTTGAGACGATTTCCAGTCGCAGCAAACATAAATTGATGCTGTTTTTTTGAGCATAGGCAAAAGCATGCAAAACCACGATTCTACATACTCAACATATTTAGCGTAAGTAAGTTGCTTGAATTTTTTGTCGGCAAAAGTTTTGTTCAGATTGTACGGCGGGTCGATTATCAGCAAATCAATAAAATTTTTCGGAAAATATTTTGCCGCTTCCATAAAATCGCCATGAATTGTTTTATTTGTTATTGTTTTCAGTTTTGTCGGGGTGTTTAGGTGCAGCAAATCCTTGCTGTACAAAGCAAATTCGTCGGTTGTTAATGTTATTGTTCTGTTTTGTTTTGCACGTTTTTCGTTCATAAATTTTTACGGTTGTATTTGTTATTTTTTGTTTCGTTTTTTTTGAATTTGTTTTGTATGTTCGTCAATTCCCATTCCAAAAACTTTTCGGTACAGAGCATCATAATCGCCATGTTCATATATATTTATAAGATTTTCGAGAACGGCATCATCGGCATTTTTATCGAATTTCGATTTTAGATTTGCGCCGAAAATAGTTGCAACGCCTTGCCAGAAAAATGCAGAAAATCCACCTTTCATTTCTTTTACAATTTGATAAACAGTTGTTTCTGTTTCGCGATTTATAAGTTTTATCAGCATTTTTCCTTGCGACATGCTCAAATTTTTCATTGCCGATTTGTATTGTTTAGTCATTTCATTTTCAACAACTTTTATGTACTCTTTTCGTTGACGTTTGTTGTTGATTTCCGAAAATTTAATATCCATTTCGGCAAGTTTGGTTTTGGCAATTTGTGCATACGGATAAACTCGCGGAAGGTTGTAAACCATTCTGTAATAGTTCTTCCACTCGCGTTTATTTTTAAATTTAGGCGAGGCAATCACTTTTAATTCGTCAATTTGCATCAAATAAATTGTATCGCCGTTTTCGATGATATATTGAAGTATATTAGCCTGTCGTTTTGTAGTTTGCGCCTGTGTTGTCGGGCAAAACGCAAATACAAAAAAAACGATAAATATTTGTAAAAACCGCATCATCTCACAAGTGTATTGTATGTTGATATTAAAAGATTTACAACTTCGGAATAATTTTTTATCCCCGAATTTATATTGTTTGTTTTCAGATAAGTATCGTAAACAACTTTATGCGCATTCGACAGCGTTTGATTTCGCGCCTCCATCCAATGTTTCGACATTGCAATTAAATCGTTAATAATTTTGTTATCAATACTTTCAAGTAAATTTTTATAGTCGTCGGGAAAAATTTTTCGATAATCGTTAAGAATATAATTCATCGTAGAAACGTAAGCGCTGTAACGCAGTTGGGCATTGCTGCTTGTTGCGCACACAATAAAAGCATACAAATTACATTCAGCCTCGCTTGCAACTCCAAACTGGTGAGCCTTTTCGTGAGCCAGCGTAAAAGGATATTCAAAATCCAAAACAAAATTATTTACATGAATTTCGTTGAAAAACGGACCAAAATATCCCGAAACGCCTACTTTTGTATGCAAAAATTCGTACAACATACGTTTAGGTTTTCGTTTTCCGTTTGGATATTTTATTTTAAAAATATCTTTTAATTTTTCGTATTGTTTTTCTATTTCGTTATTTATGTCAATCCTATCTATATTAGTGGTATCAAGGCGTACAGCATTTGCATCATCAACAAAATTTCTGGCAAAAAGATTAAAAATTTCCGAATTATATTCTGATTTTTGAATTTTGCAACGTGTATAAAAATCCTCACGAAAATAAGCAAACCCCCACGAAAAATAAAAATATGCGATTATAAACAAAATCGCGTATGCTATGGTGTACAAGCCTTTCGACCATTTTATTTTTTTGAAAATCATAAAAATAATCAACACAACAAAGGCTATAATTGCAATTATTGTAAAAACATCAAACAGCGAAAACGGAAATAAAGCAGAAAAAAACGAAAATACAGCCGCAAGCAACGGATATATATTTACAATATACCACTCGGCAACACTTGGTATTTTGCTTATAATAAACACAATAACAAACAGCAATATAGCCGTCGTCAATAATTTTATGGGTTTTGATAAATTCATCAATATTTCTTTTGTTTCGATACAAAATTAATTTATTTTCTGCGACAAACAAAAAACCTGTAATTTATGTGCAAAAAGTCAATATTGTACGACATTTGAAGAGAGAGAGACGAGAACAATTACGAAATTACGAAATTACGAATTACGAGGTGCAGATTATACAGATTTTGTTTGATTTTAAAACCTGATAAACTTTTTAACACCTCTAACTTCCGACTAACGACCAAATACCAACGACTAAATACCAAATACCCAACTTAATCTTTATTAGCCAATTCCGCTCGTATTTTTTGTTCCAGTTCATCGGCAAGTTCGGGATTATCGTAAAGTAGTTGTTTTACGGCATCGCGACCTTGTCCTAACTTTGTATCGTTGTGACTGAACCACGAACCGCTCTTTTTTACAACTCCCAATTCCACTCCAATATCAACAATTTCGCCCATTTTAGAAATTCCTTCGCCAAACATTATATCAAATTCGGCTTTGCGGAATGG
>JAITOP010000333.1 GCA_031289895.1 Prevotellaceae bacterium | reverse complement strand
AAAAAGATTCGCAGAAAGGGAAAGATACCTTGATTGAAAATGCCCGGGATTTATTAAAAGAAACAAATTAAAAGACGTATGATGTAGATTATAACGATTTCTCAATATTATGATCAAACTGCCTAAAAATATTGTCGCTTTTTGCGTATCTTTTTTGTTATATTCAATTACGCTTCAGAGTCAGACTGTTGACATTAAAGGAGTAGTTATTGATTCTCTTACCCGCGACAAAATAGAATTTGCCAACATTTTGCTGCTTAATACCGATTCAAGTTTTTATAGCGGAGCTACCACCGATAGTACAGGGAGCTTTGTCTTTTCTGTCGAAGAAAGGAAATCTTATCTGTTGAAGGTAAGCTGCTTGGGATACAACAGCAAGTTTTTTCCTGTAGCATTTAATCAATTATTTGAAGCCGAATTAACCCAAGATGAAATCGTATTAAATGAAGTATTGATTAAAGGCAAATTCAATGTTATTAAAAATAATGCCTCCAATTTAATATTCAGAGTTACCGACCTTATAAGGGAAGAAGCTTTTCTTGCAACACATATATTGGAGAAAATACCAACTGTTTACGTGGATTTTAATAATAAAATATTTGTGAAAGGAAGCGGAAATGTACTAATTCTTCAAAATGGAATTGAATTACCCAGTAATACGCTGGTCAACCAAATATCGCCACAATCAATAGAAAGGGTTGAAATAAGCCGGATTATCCCTGCCAAGTATTTGAACAAAGGCGTTTCTTCTATCGTTAATATTATAACAAAAAGAGTGGAGAAGCGGAATTTAAAGCTGCACAGTAATTTATCGCCTAATCGCTTATATGATGCTGACGTCAGTTTGAAAATAAATAAAGAAAAACATTCATTCTACACTTATTATAATTTGTATTATAGAAATTTTCTTGAGAATAAAACCATAGACAATCAAATAAACCATATTTATTCTACCTACTATTTGCAGACAAAACCAAGAAAAGAGTTTGATAACGAATTTTTTTACGGTTATTCATACAATCTTAGTAATAAAATGGTTATAGGTTTAGACGGATATTTATCCTTGTACGATGAAAATTTTATAACAAAAAATAATATTAATCAGAATTTAATAGACTTATCCGCATCAAAAATTAATTTTACTACGCAAAATTATTCGTCATACATTCAATACAAAGATTCAGTCAATACGGCTAATGCCCGTATAAATTTAAATAATAAAAAGGTAGATGATAAAATATCTTATATTCAAGACTTAGAAGATAATAGCATGGATGATAATTGCAGTTTTTCATCTGAAGTTGATTATTCAAGAATTTTTTCCGAAACATTAAAGTTAAATATTGGACTGAATTACAGTCATTTGAACAATCAGACTGAATTTAATTATTCAAAAGAAAGTAATCATTACGGTTTTATGGAGAATAATGTAACGGCATACTGCGATCTCAACAAAGACTTTAAAAATATTTCTCTTTTAGTAGGCGTCAATCTATTTACTCAAGATAGATATTTCCGAAATGATGATTTAAACTTGAAATCAACTTATTTCTCGCCTAAATTTTCAGGAATATATACTTTTAATGATTACAACAGTTTGATGCTGGGTTTTTATTCGTCACAAAATTTCCCATCTTTATGGCAATTAATGGCAATACCCATCCATATAACGCCCAATTACACAGTAAAAGGAAATCCGCATCTGAAGCCGGAAAATATTACAAATTTATCTTTTGAATACGATTATTCAAAAGGAACTGCTTATTTTTCTTCTACGCTTTTTTATAAGCAAGCGAAAAATAAAATAGTAGATGAATATGCAAATACAGAGGAAAATACATTGGCGTCTTCCAAAATAAATTTAAATAAATGCAGTGATTGGGGTATGTCTTTATTATTTAATAATAGTCTTTTTGATTGGTGGACTATACGAATGAGCTTGGATATTTTTAATAAAAATATTCCTGATAACAGTTATTACAAAAAAAACCTTGTTTCAACGGATGCAAGTATTACAAACGTTTTTAATTATGCAAAAAAATGGATGCTCGCAGTCAGGTATGGATACAATGGGCGGCGGTTGGCTTATAACGGTTATTTTAAACCATACAACAACAGTTTAGCCCAATTGAGGTACAATATGAATAAAAAATTGTCTTTTTCATTGATTTGGATACAGCCTATAGATGTTTACAAATCGGAAAGTATGGTTTATTATAATTCTTCAGGATCTTATGCAAACAACATAAATAAAATTAAAACGAGTACAGTCTTGTTTTCGTTTACGTATAATATCTTAAACGATCCGATAAAAAGAAATAATCAAATTTACAGTAATGAAGACAAAAAATACTAAATCAGACATTGCATTTATTTTATTACCTCCATCTTCAACGGCTATTCCTTCCCCTACCGAACCCCAAAAGCAAGTCCAATACAATCTGTATCCCAATCCGGTAAAATCGCAAGTCCATATTTCCGGACATGAAATTCCATCAGAGCGGAAGTAGGCAAGTCCTATATCGGACTTGATTACTTACGCACTCAGGTCACTCAAATTTTGCTACACAGCGGACTGAAAAGCCGTACGTCTTGCTGGTGCTACCGAATTCCACGTTATTACCGAAGATAAAACAGAACGCTAAGGGGTCCGCTTCACTGCCGCCCGCCGTAGTGCCGTACGTACTACTCCAGTAGAAGCCGTACGTGCCGCCCGACGCACCACTGCTGTTGCTGCGATAACCGGCAGCGGGCAGAAAAACGCGCTCGCCATCAGCATTTGTAATAAGAGCGCCGCCAATAGCGCCGGTTGTACTTGCGCTTGCGGCACGCCGTTGCCAAGTATTTTCAGTAGCAGTAGTGTAAGCTTTAGGTGGGTTGGGCAAACCGTTAGAACCTGTGCCGGCAAAGGAATCCCACCAATTATATTGGCTCGGTACTTTCCAACCTGAAGGACAAGGATTATTTACTGAGTATGTCCAAGTGGGGTTCTCGAATCTTGTACGGTGGTCGCCGACTACTGATGTTGCATCGCTGCCCCAAAGACCGTTATCGTGTCCGCCATCGTAATACCAGTCATTATCACCGTTAGCATCACCAGTACCTGTTGAATAGATAAATTTACCATAATATTTTCCCGCATCCACTTGATGGGAGCTGGAATTATACGAAGGGATTGTTCCATCATCTTTGTAATCAATAACAGCCGAAGTAGCATTAGGCTGTCCAAAAGCGGGGTTATTAATAATATTATCGTGGCCGGCATTTTTTGACCAAAAAGCATGCTCGTGTCCGTCAGCCACGCGACCCCATTGGTAAAAGTCACCCAAATCGGTAGCATCGCTACTGCCGGAAGTGTAACTGTCGCCGCTTTGTCCGAGATTAAGCAGGGCAATATTCATTGTCTCTGCGGGTATCGCTGTGCTGCCTGCTTTCTTCAAAGTAAGGTATTTCACACCATTAAGCGTGCTGTAACCCGAAGTAGTGGTGTTGATAAACAGAATGTTTAAAGCATCAGTAGTGAGTGGAGATGTTACATTTACAGTATTCGATATTTGACAACGGAAATTCAACGATTTGTCAGCAGTCTCAGTCTGAGCAGAAAGAATGCCTGCCACAGCATCAGCGTAAAAATTCGCAGGCACAGTGTAATACTTGGAATTGGGAGCGCCGGGTATATCCACAAAGACGTTGCTGCCTGTACCTGTACTTACCTGCCACTTAAAGTCGGTAGCAATACCATCGCTGTTGTATGCCTCAAGTTTTTGGTGCTGGAAATCATACATCACGTTAACAAAAGTAGTAATATAGCCGCTTGCAGGAGCAGAAATACAACTGCCAACCTTTACCTCTACACGAGTACGTTCAGCGCCCGCGCAATTCCCGAACAACTCGGCATATAGGGTGGTGGTGACATCTGTAGGCAATGGATTTGTCCTTGGTGTACCGCCCAAACTTACATCGTACCACGTAATACCGCTACCCGCCTTTTTATTCAAGTCGGCAATGGTATTGGCATCGTTACACAAGGGATAGTATTCGTTTAGTTCTGGGCAAGGACAGGGCTCGCCGGTTTTCTCCCATTTACTGCCGTCCCAAACATAAACGCCGGGGCAAGGGGTAAGGCTGTAAATGACGAGGCCGGTCAATTGAGATGCGGTAATACTTCCGGCATCAGTAATAGTCCCGGGAATTTCGTTCAACTTGGCAATGTTCACATTCGGCAAGAGCAAACCGCCTTTGGCTGCACTGTTCAAATCAAGGATAGCGCCTTTTTCAGGAGCTTTGTCTTCTCCGATTCTTACCTGAGCTTGCAAGTTCATTGTAACTGTCATCGCTGCTATCAGCAACGGCAAAAAGATGTTCTTTTTCATCATTTTTTAATTTTAATTATTCAATTTTTTTTATTAAGTATCCCTCCCCTTCCTTATGGGGAGGGGTCGGGGAAGAGGTTTAAAAAACAGCAGCCTATCTCGAAAAAAAAGACAGGCTGCTATTGTAGATTTAAAAATATTTATTAATTTACGCGCGCGTAAGAATAGTAGAGAGAGAGAGAGAGAGACAGAGAGTAAGAAAATTTCCGGAACTACCAAATATTTTCCGGTAAAAATTGTTAATACTTTAATATTTTGTGCATCGATTGGGAATTGTATTTCTTTTCCCAGCCATTCGCTTACTATCTTTTCTGCTATGGAAAATTGTATTGCTTTATACATCGTTGTTCAACTATTTAAAAAATCCAAATTTCACCGATAGGTATCTACAGACTCTACTTTGAATATATCGCTGCAAAATTACGGATTAATATAGATACTAAAACAACAATTTACAAACAAATAATGACAATTTTATTTTATTTTTACTGAATTAAAGCAAATTGTCGTTATCATAAAACAAATTTTGCAAAAAATGGGTTGAAATAACCCCCAAACCTAACAAGTTTTTTTAAACCTGTTAAGTTCAGGGGTTTGGAAATTCCGGAGAAAAGCAATTTCTTACACTTGCTTGTAATGCTTCAAGCTATTGATGTCGAAGCCATTGATAAATTCTTCGATTTTCTTCACTTCCGCTTCTGCGAATGTAACATATACTTCCGCCGAACGAGTGAATTCTTCGGGATTGCGGTTGACATCCAACAACAAAAGGTAACTTAAAACGATGTGACCGGCACATTCGACCAAACGACGCGACTGAAAGTCAATGTATTCGTTGTCTTTCGTATCGGCTACTTTCGGTATCAATTGTTCGTATATTTCAACCAACTTCACCAGACGACGTTTCAAACCCTCTGATTCGGAATTTAACAACTCTTCCTGATAAACTTTTATCTGAGAGAGATACGTTCCTGTCAGGACGTGACGGATGGCTGCCACAACCTGCAACTGGGTAGTTCCTTCGTAAATATTCGTAATGCGGGCATCGCGATAGTAACG
>JAITOP010000285.1 GCA_031289895.1 Prevotellaceae bacterium | reverse complement strand
TCCTAATTTACCTAAAACTAAACCGCACCTTAAACAAAAATGAAATCGGGCGCAATTCGTAACTGTAAACGTAATCGGAGATGTCGCTGTGGGATGCTGATTTGTATTTGCGTTGGTTTGTCAGGTTGCGGGTTTCTATGATGTAATCAACACGTTTTGTTTTGTATGTGAGGTACAAGTCGGCAAAAAACATTGAGCGGCTGCCGTCGGTTATTGCGCTGTTGTAAAAATGTTCGCCGGCAAGGGTGAATGTCAGCATTTTTGTAATAAAAACGTTAAGCACAGCATTTTGAGCAATGTTTTTTATTGGGTTAAATTTATCGGGGTTGTTTTTTATTTTCGCAGTATTTTGTCCCCACGAAATGTTATAATCAACGCTTCCGTATTCGCCCAGACGCACGTTGGCACTCATTCCTATATTTATGTAATCGCTTATATATTTCAATAAAATATCCTGTCGCAACAAATCGTTGAAACTTTTGCGGTAAGTGCCAAACAAACCGAATGTTGATGCGATATTATCATATCTTTTGCTTATTTTTCCGCTTAAAATATAGCCGTCGTAAGTGTTGTCGATTTTGCGCGATGATATTTGAGTCAGCACTCCCGCATAATTTATGTTTTGCATCAGTTTGTTTTTGTTGTTGTAATAAATTGCGCTTAGCGAGCCGAACAGCGAACGTATAGCATCGCCGTAACTTAATGATATATTGTAATTTTGACTTACCGCATCATTAAAAAACGCTATATTATTGGCAATCGTTCTGTAATTGTTCATAATATAACCGCTGTAAATATCGTAAAGATTGCCGTTGTAATTTGATATTGCCGCACCTGCCGAAATGCTTGTGTTTACGTTTATTTTATGCGATATTTGCAAACTCGGTTCAACAATAAATTTGTTGCGTTTGTTTTTTGTATCAATAATTTTATCGTTTGAAAATTGATAAAGATAAGAAACAGGCACGCTGATATTTACATGAAACAAATTATTTACATTATATTTTATTGTTGGCGCAACAAATAATTTAAATTGATTCCATTGAATATTATTGTGCAGCGAGTCGGCGCTCGAATAATTTACTTGTGTTATATCAAACGGCACTAATGAACTTGTCATTTTTTCGATATTCAAATCGTATCCGACTGATATAGCAAAATCAAATCTTCGCATTTGTTTTGATGTAAATACAGACGTTTTCGATTTGAAATTTGAAGAGTTCATATCCTGCATTGTTCCTGTAAAATTGCTGTTATTGTCGAAAATATAAGGATACAGCAGCGGCGTAACATTCAATTGCACAGACGATTTGGTAAATGAATTTTGCGAGCCGAGATGCAGTTGAAAACCGTCATAAACATTTATCAAAGCAAAAACATCAGAAACGCTCATTTGCGGATTTTTGAAATTTTGCGTAACATTATCAACGTTGGTTTGCACTGTTCCGTAATCGTTGTTCCACATTGCGTTTACCTGCAATTTATTTTTTATAAACGCTGTTTTTGTATTTGCAAGATATTCTGCGCTTACCTCTGCTTTATCGGTTGTAGTGCGGGCAATAATATCTTCGTAAATATCTAACATTCTTACAGGTAAATGATATGCAGTAATCGAATTTCCAAACGATTTTTGTTTGTCGTGAATATAAATCGCATTCGCTTTTATATCAATATCCGGACTAATTCTGTTGAGCGAATTAAACGAAACGGCGTGAATATCATTTTGTAAATATCGGTTTTGGCTAACATTTGGCGTTGTTGGTTTTTGTATTTTTATTGGCGACGAAATGTAATATTCCTGCGAATCGTCGGTATGCGACAAAAATTCACGCGAAACATCATCGCCCGAATTATTGGTTTTGTATGTACTCATGGTTTGAAATTTGCGTGCAAAATACATTGCAACAAATTCGCCGTTCCACATAGCCGGTTTATAACCGCCACCAAGTTGAAACACAGTATTAAACGTGCCTTTTGCATCTTCTTTTAGCGAGAGATTTATTGCTGCATTTTCAGAATGTTCAACACCCTGCAAAACTTTTGTTGGCTGATGATTTTCGTAAACCTGAACTCTGGAAATATCTTTTGCCTGAATATTGTTTGTAGCAATGCCATAGCGACCTTCGAGCATATCAAGATTTTCGATATAAAATTTATTTATCGCTTTACCGTTGTATGAAATTTTCCCGTTTTCTGCGACATCAATTCCGGGCATTTTTTTAAGAACATCGCCTATTGAGCGGTCGCTTTGGTCGGCAAAACTGCTTACTAAATAATCAATAGTATCGCTGCGGCGAACAATGGGGTCGGCTTTCACTTTTATCTCTTTTATCTGCAACGATTCGGTTATCACATCAATATCCTTTGTTTGAGTTTTTGCGGCAACAAAAATTCGCGTTTCGCGCACATTCAATCCTGTAATTAAAATCAGCAACGAGTCGGTTTGTACATTGCAGGCAACCGAATATTTACCGTTTTCATCGGTTATTGTATAGGCGTAAATTGCTGTTGTTGTTTTGTTTTGCAATATTACATTTGCATCGGCAACAGGCTTGTGCGATGCCTCGTCTCGAATTATGCCGCTGATTGTTATTTGAGCGTTTGCGCAAAAACAAATCAGCAAAGCGGATAATATTGATAATGTGCGTTTCATGTTTTTTTATTCTAATTCGGGAATAGGGATATAAGAAAACTGATGATTATATGTATCGCCACGTTTTACTAATACACGTTTTCCTGTTGTTGCATCTATGTATCCTGAAACTTGTAATTTTTCATTCATCAAAAAACTTAATCCTATCGGGTCTTGCCAGCGTTTGTGCAATAATTTAATCATATCTTTTCTTGTTATCTTTTGCATTTCTAATTTATCAAAAATATAAGCATATATTTTTCTATTTTCAGGTTTTTCAATTCCTATTGCTTCCCATTTGAAATATCCTTTTGTATCAGTGGCTTTTAAAATCAATCCGGGCAAACCGTTAAATTTCCACATTCCTCGCCTGATTGGAATAAACGGAGTAAACCAAACTTCGTAATTTCGTCCTCTGAATGTTGTTGTGGTTTTCATACATTTATATCCTAAAATTGTGGCGGTGTCAGTAGTAAATTTCCATTCAAATTTTTGGATAGGTTCTTCATATATAAATTCTTGTGAATGTATTTCTGTTGATACCATCAATGTTCCTTTTTTAGGATAATTCATAAAATAATTTTCGTGTGTAGGGGATTCATTATCTTTCAATCCTGCCTCTTTAAATGGATTAATTCCATCTGCCCCGCTTTTATTTGGTTTATGGGCTTTTGTGTTGTTTGAAAAATTATACCAGACAGAATCAACCTTATCGGCATATATGCTATAAAAATGAGATAAACTATCGCCTATTTCCAAAACCTGTTTATCATAATGAGGATTTTTTTTAATTGTATCACGAACAAATGTGTGGGTATAGATTATGCTATATTTACAATCGTCTATTACCATTTTTTTTGATATATCTCTGAATTGTGCCGCTATCTGTATTGTAAAAGAGAATAATAGAATTGAAAGTAAAAATAGTTTTTTCATTTTAAATTATGTTTTTTGTGTCAACAAAAGTAAAAAAAATAGTTGATTTTGCAAAAGTAATTTATTTTTTTATTCTAATTCGAGTTGCGGAATATATGGTAATTGAATAATTCCGGGTTTTGTTCGACCTTCATATCCTTTTATTGTTAAATTTATGCCCAAAGATATGTATAATCCAACAGGGTCTTTCCATTTCTTTTCATTTAATTTTTGTACATCTTTCCGTTGTACATATTGAAATCCATTGCCATTATGAGTATAATTATAAATTGATTTATTTATGTTTTTTTCTATACCTGTTGCTGTCCATTCAAAATATCCTTTTGTATCGCTTGCATTAAGAATTAATCCGGGCAAACCGTTGAATTTCCACATTCCTTGCCTGATTGGGAGAAACGGAGTAAACCAAACATCGTAGGTTCTGCCTCTGAATGTTGTGGTTGCTTTCATACATTTATATCCTAATATTGTTGTAGTATCGGGATAAAATATCCATTCGAAAGTTGAAACAGGTTCTTCGTAAATATATGTTGTTGCACAAAACACACTCGAAACAGTTAATTTGCCTTTTTCGGGATAATCAAACCAATAATCTTCATAACTTGCATAGTCATTTCTATTTAATCCTGCTTCTTTATAAGAATTATATCCATCGCTACCATCTTTATTCTGGCGTGTTTTTTTACGTGGTTGGCTAAATTCATAATCAACAGAGTCTAATTTATCGGCAAAAATGCTGTAATAATGAGAATATTGATAGCCTATTTCCAAAACCTGCTGGTCGAAAAAGGGTTGTTTTTTTATAGTGTCTCTGATAAATTTATACGTATATGTTATTCTATATTTACACTTATCTATTTCTGTTTTTTGAGAATAATCGCGATGGTTTAAGTCAACAAAACCTACTTGTGCAAACACTTGGCTGCAAATAAACATGAATATGATATTTAAGTATATTTTTTTCATGATTTTTATTCTAATTCGGGAATAGGAATATAAGAAAACTGAACATTTTTAGAACTTGGAATATCATGACTTATTATAACTTGTGCGCTTGTAAGCGGGTCACTTAATGTATACATACCCCTGAATCCATCTGGTAAATTAGATAAGCCTAAACCTACTGGGTCGCTCCAACGTTTGTGTAATAATTTTATAACACTTTTTCTGTCTGTTTTAACAAAATGTGTCCCTTTTGATATTTTTTCAAAATTAATAACATATAAATCTTTATTTTGCGGTTTTTCAAATCCTATGGCAATCCATTCAAAGTATCCTTTTGTATCAGTTGCTTTTAATATTAATCCCGGCAGTCCATTAAATTTCCAAGGTCCATAACGTATTGGTATAAATGGCGTAAACCAAACTTCATAATTTCTGCCTCTGAATGTTGTTGTGGCTTTCATACATTTATATCCTAATATTGTTGTTGTATCAGGATGAAATTTCCATTCAAATTTTGGGACAGGTTCTTCGTATAGATATTCTTTTCCCCACATTCCTGTCGAAACTGACAACATTTTTTTAGTCGGATAATTTACATAATAGTCTTCATATATTGCTTTTTCATTTGCTTTTAATCCTGCTTCTGTATTAGGATTAATGCCATCGCTTCCATTTTTGTTTTGTCTGTGTTTCCCTTTATTATTTGAAAACTCAATAAAAATAGAATCTCTTATATCGACATATATGCTGCTATATTTGATTATGCTGTCGCCTATTTCCAATGCTTGTTTGTCGTAGTAAGGTTCTTTTTTTATAGTATCATTTACAAATTTGTAAGTATATGTAACATAGTAATTACACACATCCACCTTTATCTTGATAAGCGGGCTTCTATAATGAAATTGAGCATTTGCGTTTGTTATTGTAAAGATAATAACACAACACAATAATATTTTTTTTTTGATAGTTATATTTTTCATATTTTAAGTATGTTTATTATTATAAAAGAATAATAGTAAATACATACTCTAATCAATATAATCAAAGTGTGTTAATTTACTATTATTCATTCCTAATTGTTTTATCCATTTACGATTAACGCGTCTATATCAGGAGGAGAACTTAATCCTCCAATATTATTTGCACCGCCATTTGAGTTTGTTCCTGATCCGCCACAATTTGCATATCGGCAAGCACAAAAACAATCTCCTATTATGATTCCTGCTTGCCCACCTTTAAGGTCGTTCATTTCCTTTTCATTCATGGCATTTTGAGCCAATGTATTTAATTTAATTTTTTTCATGATATTTTTCATTAAAAATTTTTCGCCTACTCATAAGGCTGTTTCGGCACCCGCCCCAATTTTATATCTAC
>JAITOP010000236.1 GCA_031289895.1 Prevotellaceae bacterium | reverse complement strand
TCCGTCTGTTTGAATATCAAAAACATATTTCCCCACTTGTTCCGGAAAACTTCTAACATAATTTGGTTCTGTTTTCTCACTCTCACAAACAATCAGAAAATAAACTTTTAGATCGCGTTTCTCCTTGCTTTTATTACTTTTATAAGCAAAGCGTTTCAAGTCTGCATTATCTATCTTTTTTACTCTCGCCATAACTATAACTTTTTAAAAATTAGAAATATATGGAATCGCATCATAACGCCCTGCAATATAATTTTTTTCTAAATTGGCATCTTTTCTGACTTTTGTGCCATCAGGAAAAACAAAATCGTCAAGTGAATACAAATCAGTTTGTTCAACCTCGTCTTTTTCGGTAAACCAAACTTGGTCTCGGCGAAAAATATCAGTACTCAAAAGATTGGTATCGTGCGTTGCAAAAAGCAGTTGGGCATTGCTTGGATTTGCCTTTGGATTATTAAAAAGTTTAATGATTTGAATTGTGATTAACGGGTGTAGTTTTGAATCCAATTCATCAATAATTAATAATTTACCAAATTCTAAAGAATCAAAAATCAATCCTGATAAGTCAATAATTTTTTTAGTTCCTTCCGATTCGTGCAAAACATTATCCCATGCAATTTTATCTATAATTTTACCCTTATCGTTATACTTATTATGAATTGTATTCAAGAGCAATTTTGATTTTTCCGGTTTAATTTGTTTATCAGAAAACAACTTTTTTTCAATTATTTCAATATCATTAAATCCCAATTTTAAATCTCTGAAAATTTGTATTGAAGAAGCGTAACTATCTCTGTTTTCATTAAGTATTTCCAATGAAACATCTTTATATTTCTCATTTTCAATACCTGAAACTACATTAATATGACAACTAAACCATTGAATAATGCGATTAGAAATTTTTCCGCCTAATTGTGCAACTAAAGATATAAAAAGTCGATTATTATTTGTTCTTTCTTCCAAACCTTGACCTTCTGTAAAATCATTGGAAATTCCAATGCCTTCCTGCGTTCTGATAAATAGTACTTTTTCGGTTTTTTTTGTTTTACCTTCAAAAAGCCACTCATTTACAATTTCCGTTAAATTATATCTAAATCCGTATCTGAATTTTTGGTTATCAAAAACAAAAATAATTTCAAAAAAAGTAGATTCTTTTTCAGAATTGGAAGAAAGCAAAAAAGGACTATAATTTAACTCATCTGTTTCGTTTAATTTTATAGAATTTAAAACACAAGTTTTCATTATTTCAAACGCCTTGATTATATTACTTTTGCCACTCGAATTTGCGCCATAAAGCACAATAGAACGCAAAAGTTTTTTATTTTCCGAAGTGAAATAATTGTCTTTTAACTCGGAAACACCGCCTTTTGCCTCAAAACTGATTGTCCTTTTTTCATTAAAAGAAAGGAAATTGCCAACTGTAAATTCAATAATCATAATTATTATATTTGAGAATTTTCCGCAAAGATATAAATTATTTTTAATAATAAATTATTTTTACTGTTTTTTTTGAGAAAAACACTCAAAAAAAAGATTTTTAATTAATTTTAATTATGTCATTTAAATTAAAAAACCTCATTCAACAACCGCCTCCATTTTAGTAACAGGATAGCAGGTAAAATATCCTTTTGCGCCATTAGAAATATTGGTTGTAATGTTGGATGCGGGACTGCCGAAAAACGGTGATTCTCCGCGTATTTCGTCCTTGCATTGAAGTATAAAATTATAATATCCTTTTTCTATTCGCGCCATGCCAAATTCAACAATATCGCCTTGTGTAAGATATATGCTGTCGGATTTATATTCGGCATCATCAAATATTTGCATCATCAAACCGTTCACATATTGACCGTTAAACGCTTTATCGTTCATTGGCGAATATTCGCTTATTTTGTTCAAAACAGGTATGCCGTTGATTTTATACATATTTAAATAATAATCTTCGGTAGGCGGGTCTTGTGCATACAGATAGAGCGCGTGATGCTTTTCGCTCACTATTTGAAAATTTCGTAAAACAATGGAGTCAATCTCAACAGGCATCGGCATTTGCGAAGTTGCGGTATATATTTCTGTAACGCCGTCGTTATCAAAATCGACTTCTACGTTTAAGTAATAAGTAAGTCCGGGAATAAACGCAACTCTGGTATCTGTATCATAAAACCCTGAATATGTGTCGTTTTCAGTAAAATTAATAATATCATTTGTCGATGATTTTATAAAAACATTTGCGCCTGAAATGCCGCGATTTGGTTCATTATCAAAATATGGAGACGAAGATGTGATTTGTAAATACTGAAAAGCCGTATCATTAGTAAAACTGCCGTAAATTACAATTACGGGCGGCGAATTTTTTGTGTTGATATTGATTGATTCTTCGCACGAAATCATAAATATCATACAAAAAAATAAAAATGCGTGGGTTAAGATATTCTTTATCATATTATTAAAATTTGAAGTTATACGTAATTGATGGCACAAAACGGAAAAGATACGTCATTTCGGCTTGTGGCGTTGGATAGTCTGATTGATTATATCTGATAAGCCAAGGATTTTTGCGCCCGTAAGCATTGTATATCGAAAAATTCCATTCGCTTTTCCAACGTTTTTTTGAATACGGTTTTGGCGTGTAATTTACCGAAATATCAAGTCGGTGATAATCAGGTTTATGATATTCGTTTCGTCCCGAATAAATTGGGAAATATTCGCCGTTTATTTCAAATCGTCCTGTTGGATAGGTTGTTGGCGTTCCTGTTGCAAAAACCCAAGTTAGCGAAAGGTTTATTTTTTTTGAAATATCATAATTCAAGGCAATATTTACAGCGTGAGTTTTATCGTAAGGTGCTAAATATGTGCAACCTTCGTTGACTTCAGCAATTGTACGCTCCGAGCGCGACAGTGTGTAATTAATAAATCCTGTAAGTTTACCCGTATTTTTTTTTACCGACAATTCAATTCCGTACGCTTTGCCTTTTCCTGTACGAATTTCGCCTTCAAGATATTGATTTAATATCAAATCGGCATGCTCGGCAAAATCAATTACGTTGTTCATACTTTTGTAATATGCCTCAACAGATGTTTCGTACATATTATCTTTGAAATTACGAAAATATCCTATCGAAAAAGCATCTACTGATTGAGGTTTAATATTGGGACTTGCTGCAAACCAAATATTTAGCGGCGAACCTGATGACGAATTTTCGGCTAATTGTAAAAATTGTGCATTGTGCGCATAATTTGCTTTTACCGACGAGCGGTCGTTGATAAGAAACACTGCGCCTATACGCGGTTCTAACCGAAAATACGTATTGTATATTTTGTTTGAACCGTAATGTACGGAATCCACAACTTCGTGATTTTCATCATATTTATACGATGTTGTTTTTCCTAAATTTTGAAAAATTGATAATCGAAGTCCGTATTTGAGTGAAAATTTTTCGGAAAATTGTTGTTCATTCGATAAATAAATGCCATGTTCCAACGAATTATTGTTTTGCAAACGATAATCGGATATTCCTGTTAATGAGACATTTCCCGGATTTAATTGATGCCGGATACTCGAAACTCCATAATTCAGATTCCACCAATTATTTATGTTTTGATTAAAATCGGCTTTGAACGTAATATCAGAAATTCCTGCGCCCCAATCCACCTTAATTTCGCCAACATCTGCCGCTATTCGATAATTATAATTGCTAAAATCCAAACTTATTTTTGAAAATATTTTTTTAGCAAACGAATGTCGCCAAAGCAGTGATGCTGTTGCATTTCCGTAACTGAATTGTCCCATTTCCGCGCCAAAAACATCTTTTCCGTAATATCCGCTTAATTCAATTCTGTCGTTGTCGGATAAGCGATGCGAAACTTTTGCATTCAAATCATAAAAATGCAGCGATGCACCTTTTACTGCCTCATCTGACGATAATCCGAAAAACAAATCGACATAACTGCGTCTTCCGCCTACCAACCATAATGTTTTTTCGCCAATTTTACCTTCAAGCATCACACGACCGGCAATAAGCCCGATTCCGCCTGTAGCCTCAAAACGTTCGGGAATATTTGATTTTGTTTCAACACTCAGCAAAGATGACAGCCGCCCTCCGTATTTCAAGGGCAAATCGCCTTTATACAACTCGATTCCGCTTACAATATCGTTGTTGAAAACAGAAAAAAAACCGAGCAAATGCGAGGCATTATAAACTGTTGTATTGTCAAGCAGAATAAGGTTTTGGTCGGGAGCGCCACCGCGCACGCTGAACCCTGAACCGCCTTCTGACGTAGCCTGCACCCCCGGCAATAATTGTATGGCTTTTAACACATCCACTTCGCCCATTAATACCGGAAGACGTTGTATCTCTTTTATAGTCAGCCGCTCTACGCCCATATTTATTTCTTTTATATTTGCATCTTTAGCTCGCGCCGACACAGTAGCTTCGTCAAGTTGCTGAGTAGAAAGTTCGAGTTTAATGTTGATAATCTGATTTTTATCGGCATTAATTTTGATTTCTTTGGTGTTGTAACCTAAAAAATCGCAAACTATTATGTATGTTCCTTTATCTGCCGTAAATAAAAACTGACCTTTGTCGTCGGCAACTGCGCCCGTCGAAGTTCCCTTAATATACACCGATGCACCCGAAAGTATTTCGCCTGTTTGATAATTGGTTACACTACCTTTGATTTCTGTTTTCTGCTCTTTGTTTTGACCAAACAACGAGTGATTCAACAGCATAACCAGCAATAAAATGATTGTTTTGTAATGGTACATTTTCAGTCAATTTTTTAATTTATATATAATTAAACCCATGCAAAGAAAAAAACAATAGTTAACATTTACAACTGATTTAATAGTATTTGTGTGTTTTAACTTTATTTAATAAGACCAAATAATT
>JAITOP010000127.1 GCA_031289895.1 Prevotellaceae bacterium | reverse complement strand
AAATACCATTCTGTTTTTTTATGAAATTCATTAACCAAAAGATAAAGAAGAGAAGAACTCAGACCTTGCGCAAAATAGTAAAATATGGCATTCTGCCCGATGTAAGTCAGGAAGTTGGGCTTTTCAAACTTCAATCTGCCTTTGAAAACCAAAATCAAAAACAGGGAAAAGGAAGAATAGGCGAGATAAATAATGTTCGGCGGAAATTTTTGTCTTCTCACTAAAATGGTGGCTTTATCCCCGAAATATAAATACAAGAGGTAATATATTGCTAAAAGCACAAAAAATCCGAGAAAAATATAGGGCGTTTTTATGAAAGTTTTTCGGCACAACTTGGCGATTAAAAACAGCAGCAAATAAACGAAAATATAACCTGTGGTTCCCGGAGGGTAGTAATAAAAACTGAAAGAAAGTATGCCGGCAAAAAGAATAATGGAAAGCATATATATTTGTTTGTCAGTCAAATATCTCAACACCAAAACTCCGATAAAAGCTACGATGAAATAGATTTTCATGTACCACATCGAGCCTATGGACACGTATATCGGGTTGGATTCGCTGTAAACATGAAGATACCAGTCGAAAAGTTTTTCCCATTTCAAATTTTGATTGAAAATGCAGTACAAAATGAACAACATGGTGATGAAAATCATGTAGGAAATTTGCAGTTTCAGCAGGCGGTGAATGTTTTTCTCAACCTTTCCCGAAGAGGTCAATCCGCTGAGAAAGAAAAACATGGGAACGTCAAACAGCAGGCTCAAATTGCGAACTTCCGTTGGAACATAAAGTTGCCCCGACCAGAAAACGGTGTGAATGAAAATTATGCTGAGCGTGGCAAAACCTTTCACAACATCAATATATAAATCTCTTTGCATGACAATGGATTATGACAATCAAAAGTACTTAAATATTTCATTTCCGCCAATTCTTTTTTTAAATTTAGAATAGATATAAAAAACAAAAAACTTCCTGTAAACTTTCCAAAGTCAAAATCAAAATATGTATATTTGCGGTTTAAGACAAAGAAATAAAATGAGCGCATACAGCGTAAATTCAACGAGTACAATCGTTTTCAGCGAAGAAAATTTAAAGAAAGTACAGGCGATGGTTGCCCGTTTTCCTGAGGGACGGCAGAAATCCGCTCTGATACCCGTTTTGCATTTGGCACAGAAGCAATTTGGAGGCTGGCTGGACGTTCCCGTGATGGACTACGTAGCTTCTCTTCTGAAAATCAAGCCGATAGAAGTCTATGAAGTAGCTACTTTCTACACCATGTTTAACATGAAACCCGTCGGGAAGTACGTTTTAGAAGTCTGCCATACAGGTCCCTGCATGTTGAACGGCAGCGACCAAATCTTGGATTACATCAAAGAAAAATTGCAGATACAGGAAGGCGAAACCACTGCGGACGGGCTTTTCACCCTGAAACCCGCCGAGTGTTTAGGCGCGTGCGGCTACGCTCCGATGATGCAGTTGGGAAAATTCTATCACGAACACCTGACTAAAGAAAAAGTTGATGAAATTCTTGACCTTTGTCGAAGCGGAGCAATTAATGTTGATTGATTGAAAAAATTATAAAAAAACGCAAAAAATATCATTTTTTTATTCATAGATGCTGACAAAAGAATATATAAAAGAATTAAAAACTCATGGAAATGGGAGAGTCAGTCCATTTTATAAAATCAAAGAAGAATACATTTTCAAAAATTATCAAGAGTTAGATGAGTTTTTTGAAAGCGTAAAACAGTTTACAAAAGTTCAAGAGAAATTTTTAAAAAAAGTAGTAATATGATACACATAGCAGATATTTCAGAACCAACAATTTTTACGACAGGTGCATTTTTACGCCCGATGAAAGTAAAAGATATAGAAGGAAAAGATTTTTGGATATGGACTGTTGCCAGATTTGAAGATGACAGTTTTTATGATGGTGAAGTATATAATCCTGTTGAAGTTGCCAATAGTTTAGAAAAATTGCTCTTTGATACAACCGCAGAAATACTAAACTAATGGACAAAGGCAATCCCAAAAGTGCAGATAGAGATAGCAACGTTTTTGTTGCCGATACTCTTTCACAACAAAATAAAAATCAATGCGACCAATTAGGCATTCATTGGATTGCATTGCGAGATACAAACGGTTACAAGCGTTTCGGTTTAGCAATTGAAAAGTTAGGTATTCCATATACGGATTATAACGGCAACTTGGATGTGGATTTGCCGAAAATTTTAGAGGAATTATTTTGATAAAGAATAATTAAAAAAGAACAATAAAATGAAATACATGTTATTGCGGTTTAATTCAATAAAGAAATAATGATTAAAATAATAAATATGACAAACAAAACGGTATTAAAATTATTTATTTGTATATTAACTGCAATTTTTACGTCCTGCAATAAAAGCGGATACAAGAAAATAGACGGTAAAATGTATTATTACACCTGGAATTATCAATCAGGAGACCACAAACGCGAAGTCAAAGACGCGGATTTGGCAACATTTACAGTTAATAAGGAACATAACGAGTATGCGTCAGATAAAAATCATATCTATGTTTGGGGAAATGTGATAGAGACCGATGCAAGCACCTTCAAAATTATCAAAAGCAAAGGATTTTATGCCAC
>JAITOP010000101.1 GCA_031289895.1 Prevotellaceae bacterium | reverse complement strand
CCATTTTTGTTTCCAAAACTAATTCGGCGTAAAGCGAAAACAGATAACTGTAAACAATAAATTATTTTTGGTTTTATAAAATAATATTTTCATTATTTACATTCATATTCTTGTCTGTTTTCAAAAATAATAGTTCCGTTTTCTTGTATTTTACCTCGTTTTTCATAATGTTCGCATACCGTATCTCTTTGTCCTTCGTAAGCGTGGTCTAATAATATGTATGTTGATTGATAATAATAATCAATACTCAAATCCTTATGAATTACGGCATATTCGTTACAATATAAATCGGTTTCAATTAAATGCAGACAATTATTTTCTATAATGCGTTTTTTATCAATCATTAATCCCAATTTATTAAATGTAACAATCTCTATATTCATTACATCTTCGGGGAAACCTGTTATAAATCCATAAAATGTTGAAGTATCGGGCAATACTCCAAATATTAAATAAGAAATTTTTATAGAATCTATATCCATGTTGATAATTGAATATTCAGCGTCTTGGTCAAATTCAACCTTAAAAGGTAATTCAACAAATTTTGTTGCACCAATAATCTCTCTTAATTTAGAAACTCGATAATTATTATCAGATTTGCTTTGACCATTTTTTGTATTTGCCGAATTATTTGTTTTACTATTACTGTTTTTGCTTATGCAATTGCAATAAATTAAAAACAATATACAACAACAGATATATAAATATTTTTTATAGTTCATTGTTTTCATTTTAATAATATTTTCATTATTAATTATCAGTTTTTTTCACCACAAAGTTCGCAATTTTTTTTCACAAAGCCCGCAAAATATCTCAATTCGTATTTATTTTTCATCCCCCAATCGCTACGCTTCAGTGGAGGTTATTCACATTTAAGTCTTTCGGATTTTTTTTTGTTATTCAACAAAATCGTAAATCGTAATTTCGTAATTCGTAATTGATTCGTAATTGTTCAAATGTTTTTCACCAAAATATCCCGCATTTTAGCAACGCCGATTGTTGCTTTTTCTTTTATCAGAGTAAGATTTTGTATGTGAAACGGATTTGTGTCGTTAGGATTAATTAAAAATACGGGAACGCCGTTGCGCTTGTAATTCACCAAACTTGCTGCCGGATATACATTTAGCGAAGTTCCTATTATTGCAATAATGTCGGCTTGGTCAACCATTTTTGCTGCAATATTCAACATCGGAACTGCCTCGCCAAACCACACTATGTGCGGACGAAGCTGCGAACCATGTTTGTCGGTATCGCCCATGTTTATTGGTTTGTAGCCTATTTCGTAAATCACATCTTCGTCGGCAATGCTGCGAATTTTTGTCAGCTCGCCGTGTAAATGAATAATGTTTGTGCTGCCTGCGCGTTCGTGCAAGTTATCAACATTTTGAGTTATCACACAAACATTAAAATGCTGTTCCAGTTCGTAAAGAATTTTGTGTGCGGCGTTGGGCTGAGTTGTTTCAAGTTGTTTGCGGCGTTCGTTGTAAAAATCAAGCACAAGTTTAGGGTTTTTGTACCAGCCTTCTATACTTGCAACATCCATAACGTTATGCTGTTCCCAAAGTCCATCGCTATCTCTGAATGTAGATATTCCGCTTTCTGCGCTGATTCCCGCGCCTGTGAGTGCAACTAATTTTTTCATTTGCTTTTATTTTTTTTGATTATTTTTTTACATATTAAAACATAAATATTGTTAATATCGACCAACAAAGTTATAAAAAATCTTAATAAAAACAGATAAAAAAATTATGTTTATGTTATTGTTTATTTGTAATTGGCAGCATTACAGGTCATAATAGAAATAATAATTGCTTTGGTGTAAAAAAAATAAATATTATATTTGCATCGTGCATAATGTATTTTTTGCGTTGCAATTTATAATCAAAAAAAACGATGTTTTCGGACGAGATTATAAAATCAAATATTTTGAAAATAAACACTCATAATAATTTGATACTGCGACAAATAAAAAATATTACGCATTACAAAAAAATGAAATATTACTACAATAAAAACTTAAAAAATAAATTATGTTACGAAAAATTAGAATAATTGCGGCTATCGTTTGCTGTGCTGTGTTAACACTTCTGTTTCTTGATTTTACAGGTGTTTTGCACGGATGGTTTGGCTGGATGGCAAAAATACAATTTGTGCCTGCATTGTTGGCATTAAATATTGTTGTTGTGGTTGCGCTTATCGCGATTACATTGCTTTTTGGTCGTATTTATTGCTCTGTGATTTGTCCGCTTGGCGTGTATCAGGATATAATATCGTGGCTTGCGCGAAAGCGGAAAAAAAATCGCTTCACCTGCTCTTCGTCAATATCATGGCTGAGATATAGCGTTTTGGCAATATTCGTAATTGTTTTTATTGCAGGTATAAATTCCATATTTGCATTAATCGAACCATACAGCGGATATGGTCGTGTCGTATCTAATTTATTTTCACCTTTATATCAATGGGGAAACAATCTGATTGCATACTTTGCCGAGCGAATGGGCAGTTATACGTTTTATTCGGTTGATGTGTGGATTAAAAGCGCGGTAACATTTATTATTGCAGCCGCTACATTTGTGATAATTACTGTTTTAGCTTGGCGCAACGGACGAACATACTGTAATACAATTTGTCCTGTGGGTACAATATTAGGTTTCATATCACGATTTTCATTTTTCAAACCTGTTATTGATGAAGAAAAATGCAATAGTTGCGGCTTATGTGCGCGAAACTGCAAAGCCTCGTGTATAGATTCAAAAGCGCATAAAATTGATTACAGCCGTTGTGTTACATGTATGGATTGTGTAGAAAAATGCAACAAAAACGCCATAAAATATGCACCGCTGCAGGCAAAACGAAAAACAACCGAAAATAATAATAATGCAGATTCTTCTCGGCGCAAATTCTTTTCTATTACGGCTTTATTTGCAGTTTTCACAACACTTAAAGCTCATGCACAAATGGTTGATGGCGGATTGGCGGCGATAGAAAATAAAAAAATCCCCAATCGAACAACGCCTATAGTTCCTGCCGGTTCTCAAAGTCTGCGCAATTTGGCTCAACATTGTACTGCGTGCCAGTTGTGCGTATCGGTTTGCCCAAATCAGGTATTGCGTCCGTCCAATAAATTGTCGGCGTTGATGCAGCCCGAAATGTCGTATGAACGAGGTTATTGCCGTCCCGAATGTACAAAATGTTCCGAAGTTTGTCCTACCGGAGCGATAAATCTTATCACAACGGCAGATAAATCGGCTACCCAAATCGGTCATGCTGTGTGGATAAAAGAAAATTGCGTTGTAATTCACGATAGCGTGAGTTGCCGAAATTGCGAGCGACATTGTCCTGTGGCTGCAATACAAATGGTGAAACTGGATGCCGAAAATCCCGATTCTCTTTAAATTCCGACTAGTGATACCGAGCGTTGCATAGGTTGCGGAGCCTGCGAAAATCTTTGTCCTGCACGTCCGTTCAGCGCAATATATGTAGAAGGACATCAGATACATCGCACAGTTTGATATTTTATAAAATTAATCAAGAAAAAGAAAAAACTATGGAAAATAATAATAAAAACGAAATAAATCGCAGAAATTTTTTGAAGACCTTAGGCATAGGTGCAATTGCATCAACAGCCGCGATTTACGGTTGCGATTCGAAAAGCAAAACGGTGGGCGGAACAGTTGATACATCTGACGTTCCTACCGATAAAATGACATATCGCACAGCACGCAATTCGGGCGACAAAGTTTCGCTTCTCGGCTACGGATGTATGCGATTTCCTCTGCGTCAAAAAGCCGGCGGTGATGGCGAAGAAATAGACCAGGATACGGTTAACCAATTAGTTGATTATGCTATCGAACACGGTGTAAATTATTTTGATACATCGCCGCGATACCTGAGAGGCTGGTCGGAAACGGCAACAGGAATTGCGCTCAGCCGTCATCCCCGCAATAAATATTTTATAGCAACAAAAATGTCAAATCAAGCCGAAGACCCTGCGGTAAGGTCAAAAGAAGGTTCTATAGCAATGTATCATAATTCTATGAAGGAGCTGAAAACAGATTATCTGGATTATTATTTGCTACATTCGGTGGGCGGCGGTGCTGATGCTATGAAAACATTAAAAGAACGTTTTTACGACAACGGCATTCTCGATTTTCTTCTGAAAGAACGCGAAGCAGGACGCATACGTAATCTCGGATGGTCGTTTCACGGCGATGTTAAAGTATTTGACTATTTGCTTTCTACCGATATAAAATGGGATTTTGTACAAATTCAGATGAATTATGTTGACTGGAAACACGCATCCGGATATAATACCAATGCCGAATATCTGTACGGAGAACTGTCGAAACGCAATATTCAGTCGGTGATAATGGAACCACTTTTGGGCGGCAGATTGGCAACTTTGAATTATCACGCCCAAAATATTCTCAAACAAATACGTCCCGAAGACAGCCCCGCAAATTGGGCATTCAGATATGCCGGTTCGCCCGAAAATGTGCTTACCGTATTAAGCGGAATGGTGTATATGGAACATTTGAAAGAAAATATCAAAACATATTCGCCATTGCAACCGGTAAGCGAACACGAAACGGCGACTCTTGAAGATGTTGCCCAACTGCTACTGAAATATCCTCTTATAATGTGTACGGAATGTAATTATTGCATGCCTTGCCCTTACGGATTAAATATACCTGCAATATTTGCGCATTACAATCGCTGTGTGAACGAAGGCAACGTGCCTAAAAATCTGCAAGATGAAAATTACCGCCGCGCCCGCCAAGCGTTTCTTGTAGGTTACGACCGCAGCGTGCCGAAACTACGACAGGCAAATCATTGTACAAGTTGCGGAGTATGCGCACCACATTGCCCCCAACGCATCCAAATACCACGCGAAATGGAACGTATTGATAAATTTGTGGAAAACCTGAAACAGGAAAAGGAATTTTGAATAGTTGTAAGTTGTAAGTCATAAGTCGTAAGTCGTAAGTCGTAAGTCATAAGTCGTGTGAAAGAAGTTATAAAGATAATTGCGATTAAATATACTCCACTCGGTTTCCGTCATTGCGAGGAGGAACGACGAGGCAATCCAGCAAATTACGAATTGTGCCGAATAGCAAAAAGTCTCGCAGGGACGTGATTTGCATAACCGTAGGTGGAGCGCAGCGCAACCTACGGACAGAAACACAATCAAAAAAGTG
>JAITOP010000076.1 GCA_031289895.1 Prevotellaceae bacterium | reverse complement strand
TGAATAAACTTACAGGCAAACATTATCGCTTGCCCACCGAAACCGAATGGGAATACGCTTGCAGAGGCGGAGAAAACTCTGAACAATACCAATATAGCGGCAGCAACAATGCCGACGATGTTGCTTGGTTTTACGAAAACCGCAGAAATCGTACAAATCCTGTAGGACAAAAAAAACCTAATGAACTGGATATTTACGACATGAATGGAAACGTTGACGAAATATGCAAAAATCAGTATGACAAGAACGTACAATTGCACGAAGAAATAACCCTTATCACTCGCGGCGGTAACATACTCAATTATGAAAAAGATTTACGCATTTCGCGCAGAGGACATATTTATTTGAACGAAAAAAGTCCGTTTACAGGTTTTCGTCTTGCTTGCGATAAATAATTGAAACAAATTAACATTCGATTGTTAATAACTATGTTTTATTAATCTGATAAATCAATCATAAAAAACAAATATACTGCGATGTTAACACATAACACATCGCAGTTTTATATTGTAATTTATCATAAAAAATGTTTTTTTTGCATAAATTTATTATATCTTTATACAATTTTAATCTTAATACTAAAAAATTATGGAAAAAGTTATTAAATCATACACATTGCATAATTTCAGAAGTATTCCGCAAATATCACAATTAAAAGATGAATTGATTAGAGATATAGAAATTGTAGGGCGAGTTTTACCTTTCAAAACGAATAATTATGTTATAGACGAACTTATTGATTGGCATAATGTTGATACCGACCCAATGTTCACACTCAATTTTCCTCGCCGCGATATGTTGAAAAAAAAACATTATGATATTGTAGAAACTCTTTTGAACGAAAATGCCGACAAACAAATAATAGAACAACGAATAAAAAAAATACGTTTGTCGCTCAATCCCAATCCTGCCGGACAAGAGCATAATGTTCCGTATCTTGGCGAAATAAAATTAAAAGGCATTCAGCATAAATATCCCGAAACAATTTTGTTTTTTCCAAGTCAGGGGCAAACTTGCCACGCATACTGCACATTTTGTTTTCGTTGGCCTCAGTTTTCGGGAATGAACGAGCTGAAATTTGCGATGAAAGAAACCGATTTGCTGTTGAGATATCTTACAATACACAAAGAAGTTACCGATATTTTATTCACCGGCGGCGACCCAATGGTGATGTCGGCAAAAATGCTGGCAACGTATATCCGCCCGCTGTTGAGCGACAAATTTAAACACATTCATTCAATACGAATAGGCACAAAATCGCTTAGTTACTGGCCCTATCGCTTTCTCAGCGATGCCGACAGCGACGAAATAATCGGTTTGTTTGAAGAAGTAAATACAGCAGGCAAAAATCTTTCGATTCAGGCGCATTTTAACCATCCTGTCGAATTATCAACAATCGCTGTGCAGCACGCCATTAAACGCATCAGGGCAACAGGTGCGCAAATAAGAACGCAGTCGCCGATTTTGCACCATATCAACGACCGCCCCGAACTTTGGTCGCAACTGTGGCGCAAACAGGTTGATTTGGGATGTATTCCATATTATATGTTTGTGCCGCGAAATACGGGCGCAAAACGCTATTTTGAATTGCCTCTGGATAAATGCTGGGATATATACAGAAAGGCTTACCGCCGTGTCAGCGGAATTTGCCGAACGGTGCGAGGTCCAAGTATGAGCGATTTGGCAGGAAAAATACAGGTTTTGGGAGTGCAAAAAGTGAATGGTGAAAAAATATTCGTACTTCGTTTTTTGCAAGGGCGTAATCCGTTGTGGGTTGATATTCCGTTCTTTGCCAAATACGATGACCGTGCAACATGGTTCAATCAACTGAAACCTGCTTTTGGCGAAGAAAAGTTCTTTTTCGAAAATCAAAAATATGATATTGCTGTAACAAAAAACGAATTATTGTTGGAATAGAAAAAGTAGTCCGTATTCAGTAGTCAGTATTCAGTAGTCAGTAGTCAGTAGTCAGTAGTCAGTAGTCAGTATTCAGTAGTCAGTATTCAGTAGTCAGTATTCCGTATTCCGCAATTCGTAATTCGTAATTCGTAATTCGTAATTTTTTAATTCGTAATTCATTAGGTTTTTAGGTGTATGTACGAGTCATCATTAAAAAAATCAGAATGGATAATTTATTGCAAAGTGAATTGCATTATTATCGCCGCTCAGCCAGTCTTTTACTTTCACAAACCGGTGTTCGGGCAAAGCAGGGTCGTGAATTCTGAAACCCCAATCAATTCTGATAGTGAACAGATTAGTAAAATTAACACGTGCGCCTATTCCTGTATTTGTTGCTATTGTTTTGAAAAAAGTACCAAACTCAAAACGTGCGCCTTTGCGGTTGTCGTCTTTATTTAGTGTCCAGATATTTCCGGCATCAAAAAACACAGCGCCTTCGAGCAACCACACAACTTTAAATCGTAATTCTGCATTAAGTTCCAGTCTGAAATCGGCAACCTGATTGGGAATTAAAAATATGGTATCGCGTTCAGCCGAGCCGGGTCCTATTGAGCGCACCTGCCAACCGCGCATACTGTTTGCTCCGCCTGCATAAAACATCTTTTCAAAAGGCAACGATATTGAGTTTCCATAAGCACGCCCAACACCTGCAAAAAGCCGATAAACAAATTTATTATTTTTATCAATAATTATATTTCGCGTAAACGTTGCGTCTATTCGTGCATATTGCGAATATCGGGTATCAAAAATAATATGTTTTCCGTCTGCATCTTTGTTCATCAATGAGTTAAACAGGTTCATAACATTTCCGGCAATATCGAAACTTACACGAAAATAATGCGTGCTTTTTGTGTATGTTTCAAGCTGATTGGTGTGTGTAAAAGTAGAACTTAGTCCGAGCGAAAAATAATTTTCGTACAAACTTCTGACGTATGGGTCTTTACTTATTTTATTATAAAAATCCTGACTTATATTTTTAAGCTGCACCGATTTTAGTTCTATCAGATTGAGTGTAAACCGCGCAAGTTCAGACGAATTCCATTCATATCCAAACGAAAGTCCGGCGATTGTGCGGGTATAAATATTTCGGCTTTGGTGCAGATAGTTTGCCGCAAATTTTGTTTGAGGAATATTTTTCTGAAAATATTTAATCTGAACAGGCATAAGAAATTTGGGCAGATTGAGCGATGTGTTTACTCCATATTCTATTGATTTTTTATACCCTTGTCGGTTGCCGATTCTAAACTGATACATTCCCGATAAATTTAATTCAAATCGCTCAGCTCCTTTCAAAAAATTGCGGTGAATGTAGCCTATTGTCGGCGATATTCCCCAAAGTTCCGACGAGTTTGTTGATACTTCCAAGCCCAAATCGTATCCTTGAATTGTAAGCGGAGAAAGGTAAATATGGCAACTTAAATAAGAAAATCCGACGTTAATATCCGTATCGTTTATTTCCTCAAATTCTATTCGTTGCGTTCTGAATAAATTAAGATTTGCAAAATTGCTGTATGTTTGATTTACATTTTGTTCGTTGTAAATATCGTTTTTAATAATTAAATTTGTTCGTATAAACAGGTCTTCATTAATATTTTGCGGCTTGCGATAAATTAAATTCATATTATCGAGTTTTAATGTATCCAAACCTTGAATAAGTCGTGATTCGCGGAAAACTCTACCCGCATCGGCTCGCGTGAAAATGTAAACATCTTTGATTTTGTATTGTTTGTGATTATAAAAAATCCGACTGCCTGTGCTATCAATTTTCGATGGATTTTCAATTATCATTTTAATATCAACATTTTTTTTGCCTGTAGATGTGTCGGATGCGCGAAACATGATGTATGTTTTGTTGAAATTAAAATATCCGTTGTTTCGCAAGTTTGCTGTAATTCTTTCGCGTTCGGCTTCAAGATTTTCGGTAGATAAAATGCTTCTTTGCTTTATTTTTGTGCTTAAACTGTCGGCAAAAATAAGTTCGCGTATATTTTCGTCGGCAATTTCGTAATACATATTATTGATTCTAAGCGGCTCGTAGGCTTTTATTCGATATACAACGGTAGCCTTGTGTTTGTTGTAAATTATTGTGTCGCTGATATTATTTGAATAATATCCGAGTTCGTTTATATATATTTTTATGTTAGATTTTGATTTCTCAACAAGTTCGGTATCAAGAATTACAAGTTCTTTTTTCTTAAAAATTGATGATTTTGCAGGGCGATGTTTAATGTATAATTCGATATCCGATTTGTTTATCTTTTTTGTATTTATTTCTATTTTGTTTTTCACGAGTTGGTATTTGCCGTCGTCAAGCAGTTTTGTTGACGAGCATGATGCAAAAAACAAAACAGCAACAGCGAAAATTGCTATTTTAAAGATGTTGTTTATGTGTTTATTTTTCGGCATTGTAAAAATTTATTCTATCAACAAAAGCGGCAGCAACGAATCTATTGTGATATTATCTGAGTCTGTTGTAAGCCCGTATTTTCATTTCATCTTTAAGAATAAAGCGAATTGCAAGTATCGTAAGTATCAACGAAATAGCAGGTGAAATATCGCTTATCGAATAATTTACCG
>JAITOP010000005.1 GCA_031289895.1 Prevotellaceae bacterium | reverse complement strand
TTGCTGTACATTTCTCTCGCCTAATAAATATGCGTATCTGTTTGCGTTTTGATTCATTGATTGTGGATGAAATATATATCCGTCAGTCAAAATTATCAATATATTGCGATAATTTGTATTGCTTTCAATACAATAATCTCTTACATCATCTTTGAAAAAACGCCAGATATCGCAACCTTCCCAACCGCTTCTTTGTATGGTTTGATTGTATATTTCGGTAAGTTTTTGAGCAAAAAGATTAGTTATGTTATCATATACGTCTTTTCGGTCTGGGTTCTTTAATATTGAACAATCTATATTAAGTTTTGCTGCAATATCATTTATTCTGGGATTTGATGGAGGCGGACTAAAAAATACTCTTATTTTTCCCTTTGCATTCCAAGCCGTAAGGTTCACCATATTTGTCTTAAAATATTCGGTAATATATTTTATAATCTCTATATCTCGTTCTGCATGAGCAGGAACAATATTAGGGTGAATTTGCGGGTTTATTCTATCCGACAAATCCAATAGAATAGAAATGTTTAATTGCCTTGGTGGAGTAGTCTGTGCTATTCCACAAATATTACAACCTAAAATCATTAGTATTGTAATGCTGTAAATAATTATTTTTTTCATAAATTGTATTTTTAATTTGTTGTAACTATAGTGTTGTTTTTTAATCCATCAATAAAGAAATCATTTATTACAGTGCAGCCGTCTATTTCATTCTTGGGTTTTCCTGCACTTGTCATATATGAAATCCAACCTGCAAAAAATTCATTTATATATCCATTTACATCAGAAAAAAATATTATTATGCCGCTCAATTCGGTTTTAAATTGATTTATGTTACCTGTAATTATATTTTTATTTTTTTGTAAATTATTTCTTATTTCCTTTATTCTTTTACATTCTGTTTTGTATCTCCCTATCTGGTTTTTTCTTGTTTTAATTGCATAATTAACTCTGTCAAGTTTTTCATATTCTTTCATTACAAAGTCAAAAACAAATCCCCAGATAATATATACAATAAATCCGGCAAATATTATTAACCAAAAATTTATTTGGTGCAAAGCCATTGAAACAGTCATATCAGGCTTTGGTTCAAACGAACCTTCTTTTCCAATATTATATATTTTTTCTGTAATTTCATAAGCAATAATAAAATCAAAAATAAAAGTTGTTATTATTAATCCTGTAATTTTAAAGTATTTACCAAAGTTTTTTTGTTCTTGGTCTTTTTGTTCTTGAAATTTATGAATTAAAAATCCTAATCCCAAAAACACAGCAGGAATGGCAAAGATGAAAATTAATTCCGTAAAACCATCCTTAAATGCTTTTGAAAAAGCCTGTGCATCAAAAATAGAACTTACAATATTAGTATCGTCAGGAGTAAAAATTTTGAAAAAAGCAGAATATGCTGCCGAACTGTAAAAAATAAACAGATATAAAGTAAGAAAAGATATTATCACAGTGCCTATCCAAAAACTTGCTTTAACAAACGAATCGCCTGTTATTGCTTTTGGATTTTCTTTTATTTCATCTATTTCTTTTTTCAGTCTTTCTATATTACTTTCTTCGTGGTTCAATCTCTCCGTTTCAGCGTCTAAATCAGTATCAATAACTTTTACTTGCGCATCCAAATTGTCTATCTTTATTTGAATTGCAGTTTTTCTGGTGGTTTGAAGAGCAACATCTGTTTCAATTCTTCTTCTGGCATTACGATATGCCATCCCCAAGCAGGACATTAGTGCATTTGGCGAGCCATCAACGGCAGCTGCCGATTGAAATCCCCATTGTTGATAAGATATTTGTGCAGGCGGATTTGCTACAACCTGATTGGTTGGTAAATTTTGATTTGTAGGTTGAGTAACAACCATATTTCTTTGTAATGCCATGATTATAAGGTTTTAATGGTTTCAAACACATCTCTAACGCTTCTTCCGTTCTCGGCTTGTTCCAACAAAAAATTTGTGATGTCGGCAGTGCGTTCTTCAGAAAATCCCAATCTTTTGCCTGCGTTTATCATACATTCTCTTTCAACAGGGTCAAGCACTCCATCAGCCCACGCCATTCGAGCCAAATCAAATAAATATCCTATTTTCTCATCATCATTGCTCAACGATTCAAAAGAAAATAAATTAGTCGGAGAAAAAATCGCGTTTTGTATTTCTTGTTCCGATACGCCTTTTTCTTTGCCAATAAGGTAAAGTAGTTCTAATTCCTTAGGGTGTACCTCTGTATCCGATAAAATCATCTGATACAATCCTAAAAAATGTTGTTTTAGTTTTTCGTTCATAATTTGGTGTTTTTTTAATTAATACTATTTTTGATTTAAAAATTATTTTCCCCTTTGCACCAAATAAAATAGGCATGGCGCTTTACCCTTATCAGATTCAGAGGTACCACCATACCCAAGTCATAGAATAAAAGAAAGCCCACACCTAATAAAACAGAATGAGCACTCATTTATAACTGCTATGACTATTGAAAACTGGTGGTTTTCTGAACCTACATGCAATAAATAAACGCTTCATCAAACAAACACATTACTTTTACTTTTTTACGAGTAAATATGTTTCTTGTCAAAATTTACACAAAAATAGTGTTTTTTTTGCATATCAACAAAATCTACAAGAAAATAATGTGTTCTTAGGCATGGACTTAAAAATATCCATTACTTATCTTAAAAACAGCGCAAAGATATAAAATAATGGTTAATTTCTGAAAAAAAATATTTTTTTTTGCTGTTGATTTGTTGATTTGTTTTTTGTTGATTTGAGATAAGCACGCAGATAACGCAGATGAAACAGATTTACACAGATTTTTTTGATTTTAAAATTTTTAAAACTTTAAAAACTTTCTAACTTTAAAAACTTTTTGCCACTGTTGAATATTTTTAATACATTTGCGCTGTCTAAAAAAACACAAACAATGCAACGAGAATAATGAACACGACAGCAAAATATATTCACTCTGATATTACCGACAGTAACAATCAACCGCACAGGCGGCGGGCGAAAATCAATATACGAAATTTTTTTTCTGCGGTATTGCTTTTGTTGTTTATTTATCATTTTGCAGGCACATCGTTGTTTTATCATTTACATTCGGGAGATGGTTTTAAAATCACGCACTCTCACCCTTACAGCGGCACGCCTACAAATCCCAATCACTGCCATACCGATGCGCAATTGCATATTATTGCACAACTTTCGCAAATACTTCTGCTGATTGTTCCGCTGGTTGTTTTTGCGTTTATTCTTGTTAAACAAAAATCAATACAAAATACTTACAGTAAAGTATATCGCAATCAAAAATTACTACTTTATTTTTCGCTTAGGTCGCCTCCTGCAACGGCTGCAATATAAAATTAAGATAACAATATTTTAATGCAAAATTATCAGAATACTTACAAGTATCTCTGACGATATATTTTGGTTATTCATTTATGTATTTGAAAATAAATCTTAGGCATAAAAAGCGAGATACATTTAAATGCAATTAATGTATAATCAGATAAATATATCATTTTACACATTTATTTTTTAATTTAAAACAAATTTTACAGATTATGAAATCAATATATTTAGCAATATTTTTTATCGTGATTTTCCCGATAATATCGTTGGCAATCGACGATGACACAAAAAAAACGCAAACCGATGCTAACATAATCGGACACGTGGTTGACGCAAAAACAAACGAACATCTTGCCGATGTAACAATAAATGTAAAAGGAACAACAATAGGAATTGTAAGCGATAAAACAGGACATTTTTTTCTGAAAAATATGCCTGTCGGCGAATTTCTAATTGTTGCATCGCACATTGGATACAAAACCTCTGAACAAAAGGTAAAAACAACTGAAAATACAACAATAGAACTAAATTTCAGTATGGACGAAAACGCTGTCAAACTCGACGAAATAGTGGTGTCGGCAACTCGCAACGAAACCAAAAAACGCGAAGCTCCGATAATTGTAAATGTAGTGTCGTCTAAGTTTTTTGAGGCAACAGCAAGCACAAATCTTGCCGAAAGCATGAATTTTCAGTCGGGATTGCGCGTTGAAACCAATTGCAGTAATTGCGGAATAACTCAACTGCGCATCAACGGACTTGACGGGCAATACTCTCAAATACTTATTGATAGCCGCCCCGTTGTAAGTTCTTTGGCTACGGTTTACGGTTTGGAACAATTGCCTGTGTCGATGATTGAGCGCGTTGAGGTAATTCGCGGCGGAGGTTCGGCATTGTTTGGTTCGAGCGCAATTGGCGGCGTTGTAAATATCATTACAAAAGAACCGCTGAAAAATTCAATATCGCTATCAAATAACACAAATATTTTTAACGATGGAAAAACCGATATGAACACATCATTCAGCGGCTCGTTTGTTTCAGACGATTATAAAGCAGGAATTTATATTTTCGGATTGATAAAAAACCGCAATTGGTACGACCGCAACAACGATGGATTTTCGGATATTCCAAAATTAAAATCCGAAGCTGCCGGATTTAAAGCTTATTATCGCACAAGCAATTATTCGCGGCTTACCGCCGAATATCATCACATACACGAATATCGGCGCGGCGGAAATAATTTTAATGAGCCTCCGCATTTGGCTGATATTGGCGAATATCTTAATCCAACTATTGATGGCGGCGGTTTGCGATTTAATATTTATACTCCAGACCATAAACATCGTTTCGAAATTTACACATCAACGCAAATTATAAAACGCGACAGTTATTTTGCCGCCGAAAAAAATACCGATAATTACGGAAATACTTTGGATAAAACATTTATTGCCGGAAGTCAATATTCATACGACTTTGGGAAGTTTTTAGGCGCACCGGCAGAATTAACCGCAGGCATCGAATATAATTATAATAATTTGAACGAAACATTTATTACATTAAACAGACATTTGGAGCAATCGGCAAATATTATCGGTGGATTTTTTCAAAACGAATGGAAAACCGAAAAACTTGGAATACTAATAGGGGCAAGGCTCGACAAACATAATTTGATAAAACAGCCGACATTTAATCCGCGCGTAACAATACGCTATAATTTGAACGCCGATTTAAATTTGCGATTAAATTATTCGAGCGGATATCGTGCACCGCAAATTTACAGCGAAGATTTTCATGTAACAACGATTGGCGGCACGCTTTCTATGATACAACTTGCCGAAGATTTGCGTCCCGAATATTCCCACAGTTTCAGTCTTTCCGCCGATTTTTATCATGATTTCGGGAAAATTCAAAGCAATTTGCTTGTCGAAAGTTTCTACACCGTGCTTGATGATGTTTTTACCGAAGAAAAAACGGGAGAAGATAATCTTGGAAATTTCATTTACGTGCGGCGCAACGGTTCGGGCGCAACGGTAAAAGGAATTAATGCGGAATTAAAGTTCGGTTTGCCCGATGTTTTTGATATACAGATGGGTTACACATTGCAACAAAGCAAATACAAAAATCCCGAGCAATGGTCGGATGTGCTTACGCCACAACGAAAAATGCCGCGTTCGCCCGAAAATTACGGTTACATATCGTCAAATTTTTATATAACTCACGATTTCAAAACATCGGTTTTCGGCAACTACACAGGCGCAATGCTTGTGCGCCACACGCTTCCCGACACAGATGCAGAAAAAACAACTCCCGATTTTTTTGATTTTGGAATAAAATTATCGTACAATATTCATTTTTCGGAATCGCTGAACATTGAACTAAGCGGCGGCATAAAAAACATTTTCGACAGCTATCAAAAAGACCCTGATTACGGACAAACAAAAGATTCAACTTACATTTACGGACCCGGATTTCCGCGAATGTTGTTTTTCGGTGTAAAAATTGCGATGTGATGGATAGAATTAAGAATTAAGAGCCAAGAACCAAGACGTTAAAAAACAATTACGAATTAAAAATACAGAATACCGAATACGTGAATACTGATTACTGAATACGTGAATACTGAATACTGAATACTGAATACTGAATACGTGAATACGCTCTTTACGAAAAACTTTGCGAACTTTGCGGTTGAAAAAAACAAAAACCGCAAAGAACGCAAAGAAAAAAAAAGCAAAGAACGCAAAAATTTTCGATTTCTATTTATTACTTGTCGTTTTTTTAACTTTTTTAACTTTTGATATACCATATTCGGTTATAAATTTTGCATTATCAAGCATCTGAAAATTCAGACATAATAAAGAGTCTTATTCATTTTTGTTGTCGTGGGTTGGTGTAAAATATTTTATAAAAAATCTTTGTGGGCTTTGTGTTTTTGTGGGATATTTAATTTATGTTTAAAATAAAGCCTAACGCAGTCAGTATAAATAAAAATTACGAATAGAGCAGGAGTAGAATTGTAAAAGCTCTTTTCTGCTTTTTATTTTTTTCACAACGACATATCTTGTCGTTATTATATATTATCTTTGTACTCTAATTTTTAATTGAATTTTATGTCTAAACTTGAAACAACAAAACGTTATCATCTAATTATCAGGAAAATGCGAATATCAAAATGTGTTACATTTGCCGAAATTGACGATTATTTGCAGCAGCAGTCCAAAATTCAGGGCTTGAATTTTAACATTTCGCAGCGCACTTTTCAGCGAGATATTGCCGAAATAGGCTCTATTTACGGCATTTATATCAAATACAATTTTTCTGAAAAATATTATTTTATCGAAGAAGAATTTGAGATGGAAATCAACAACCGAATGTTTGAAGCACTTGATGTGTATAATGCGCTGAACGTCAAAGAACAACAATCGCAATATGTGCAGTTTGAACGCCGTAGTGCGCAGGGAACGGAACATTTTTACGGCATTTTGCACGCAATAAGAAACCGCTTTCATATCTCGTTTTCGTATCAAAAATTCTACAAAAATCATCCCGAAAACCGCATAGTTGAGCCGCTGATTTTGAAAGAATTTAAATACCGTTGGTATCTTGTGGCGCGGGATACTTACGATGCACGAATAAAATTTTACGCCTTAGACCGTCTGAGCGATTTGGAAGTGCAAAAAACACATTACGAAGAAGATACAAATTTCGACATCAATGAATTGATGAAATACTGCTTTGGAATAATTTTGCCAAATGATGATTCACAACCCGAAACCGTTGTGCTGTCTTTCGATGCCTTTCAGGGAAAATACATTAAGTCGCTGCCCTTGCACGAAACACAGAAAATACTGATTGACAACGAAGAAGAATTGCAAATTTCGCTGCAAATCTATATTATGCACGATTTTATTATGGAACTGCTTTCGTATGGCGACAGCGTGAAAGTGATAAGTCCGCAAAATTTGGCAGAGGACTTGAAAGAGATGTATGAAAACGCATTGAAATATTATTTGTAATAACGACACGGTTTGTCGCAGTTGGGTTGTAATTTTGCGCATATAAACAAAAATTTATGTTATCAGGATACGAAAAAGAGAGTAAAAAGGAGTCCTTTCTTAGAAAAAGGATAGAGGAATTGGTTGCTGCTGCTAATGCGGAAAAAATTGCCATTCCCGAAAAAACAAAGCAATGGCAACAATGTTGTTGCAGCTTGCAGATGGCAATTTTGAAGGGTTGCCTGTTGAATATCGTGATACAGAATATGCGATAAAGAGTGTGGACGGAAACATCTGTAATGTTTCCAGCACCTATTTTCCTGATCATTATAATAGGAACTTTGTCACCATCTTGATGTATAAAAATAAATGCAAATATGCAATTAAGGCTTATGAAGATGTGCCGTATGTTGTGTCTGCAATTGTGAAAAATTTTGCTCTTCTTGAAAAAGAATACCTGCAATTTTCCGACGAATTAGATAAATTGGATAAAATTATGGACGTATCTACTAATAGCATAAAAATATGGTTAAAAGAACTTTTAAAAGATAGTGGTTATACCTACTATACCGAAGAGTCGGACAATAAAATCATACTTTCGGTAAAAATGAAGAACGGTACGCAATTGAATGTTCCTATATATAACAACCGTTTTCAGAAAAATACTTGCCCGAAGGAAGTCAAATTATTTCTGCTGTTAACGAGGGCGAAGAATATCAATTGACCGATTTAGACCGGCTCAATTTCAGACCACGAAATAAAACTTTTCTATTCAACCATTAACCGTTTTTTCAAATATGGCATTCAGTCGCTCGATGTGCAACAGTTTGATTGTGAACTAAAAGGCACGCCGATTTCGATGAAAAAAGCCAAAAAGGAAATCAAAGTACAAGGGCGCGGCGGCACTTGTTTTCAGCCACTGATAGATTTCTTTACAACGAACAGCAAAATATATGACGGCTTAATTATCTTCACGGACGGTTATGCAGAAGTGCCTCAAAATAAACCTGCTACAGCCCGCAAAATATTGTGGATATGCAACAATGAACAGAGTTATAAACAACATCTCGAATGGATGCGAACAATGGGGCGTTGCTGTTGGATAAAAGAATGAAAGTTATCGAAAAAATACTACCTTTAAAAGATGGAGTGAATCCGTTAGGATTCAAATGTTTATAGAAAACGAATGTCCACACATCATCTCCGACCCCGCATGTGGGGTGGCATGAATCGTCTTTTTTAACATATTTTATACCACCCTGATATGAATTTATTGATGATTAAATCACTGAACATCAATTACTCAAAAATTCGAGATACTAAAAACAGTGAAAAGACATCATTCGATTCATGCCAGCCCAGCATAACCAAACAGCCAAAAAACGGCGAGCAACTCAAATCCGTTTGGCTTACTTTTACCCGCAATTTTCTTCGGGAAGTTTACCAAACACTTGATAAAAAACAACTTCCGATGGATGCCAAAAGGCACAAATACCTCTTGAACAAGCTGCCTGCCGACCGCCCCGACATCAAAAGTTTGTTTGAATCCATAACGCCCTATTTCGATTCGCCGATTGCTCCCACACCCGAACTCATCAAGCTGAAAATGATGGAAGGTGTGTATGTGTTGCTGAACACGGACAAGAATTTCCACGCTACGCTTTTCGAGTTCACCGAACCGTGGAAAATCGACATCATGGACTACCTGAATGCAAACTACATGTATGATTTAACCATAGAAGACATGGCATGTTTTACGGGCAGAAGTCTTGCCGCATTCAAACGGGATTTTACGAAAATATCAGACCTGCCTCCACAAAAATGGTTGATAGAAAAACGGCTGAACGTGGCGCATGATGAAATCCGCAACAACAATAAACAAGTCTCTGATGTGTGTTTTGAGGTCGGGTTCAAAAACTTATCGCACTTTTCCACCGCGTTTAAGAAGCAGTTTGGTTACACGCCGACACAGGTTTAAAATCACAATTCGCGCCACACAAAAAGTGTGAGCCGTACAGCAAAG
>JAITOP010000002.1 GCA_031289895.1 Prevotellaceae bacterium | reverse complement strand
TCTAAATATTTTTGTCAAATATATCCGAATTTTATTAAAATTTTTTACCTTTGCTTTATGACATATTACGAAATTTTATATGCGTTTGCAAAACTTGGCGATAGGATAAAATCGTGGCTGCACAACAAAAATTCGTGTGCCGAACTGAATGTTGCTATGAATCGCGCTATTGCCGAAAACGAATGGTTTACAGTTGAAAACATTAAACGAATGTTGGCTGCAATCGCATTGCAAATGCTTGATACTCAGAGATTGCAACAGTGGACATCGCAATACGAATTTTCGGAAAAACCGCCGAAACGTGTTGGAATAATTGCTGCGGGAAATATTCCTTTGGTGTTTTTTCACGATTTGATTTGCGTAATTTTTTCAAAAAATATTGCGGTTATTAAATTTTCGGCTAAAGATAAAATTTTGCCCGAATGTGTTATAGGTTTGCTTGTTGAAATCGAGCCGCAGCTTAAAAATTTTATAGAAATTACCGAAAAAAAATCGTTTGATGCCGACTTTGTAATTGCGACAGGAAACGATAATACGCTAAAATTTTTTCAGGAAGAATTTGGAAATATTCCACACATTTTTCGTAAAAACCGCACGAGTTTTGCAATTATCAAAGGCGATGAAAGCCGCGAACAGCTTGAATTACTGGGAGAAGATATTTTTTCGTTTTTCGGATTGGGATGCCGAAATGTGTCGAAATTATTTGTTCCGTGCGATTACGATTTTTCAAAAATTATTGGCGCGATGAAAAAATTTTCGCATATCGAAAATCACGAACCGTATCAAAATGCTTATATTTACAATCGAGCGTTGTTGACGATAAACGAGAAATCGTTTATTGACAATGATTTCTGGCTGCTTACCGAAAATTTTGAAAATTTTTCGCCCGTTTCAGTCGTTTTTTACGAAAAATATATTAATTTAGGGTCGTTAAAAAAAACATTTTTTGACAAATCCGAACATATTCAGTGTGTTGTGAATTGCGATGTGGGTTTCGGAAAATCGCAGCAACCACAATTAACCGATTATGCGGATGGAACGGATGTGATGCATTTTTTATTGAAACAAATATAAAACAAATGGCAATTTATAAGTATAAAATAGCAATAAGCGACAACAAAAATTTTGTTCGCGAGTGCGAAATTGAAGACAGTTCGACACTTTATGATTTTCATCGCTACATTCAAAATGAATTGGATTTTGACGATGCTCAGCTTGCCGTATTTTTCATATCAAATCAAAATTGGGAGCGAATAAAACCAATTCCGCTTTTCGATTTGGGCGATGGCTCAATGGATTCAATATTGATAGAAGATTTGGTGGATGACGAAAATATTAATTTACTTTACGTTTTTGATATGTATAACAATCGTCAGCTGCAAGTTGAATTTATGTTTGAAGTTGAGGCAATGCATCGCGCATCGTATCCGCGAACTGTTGCTGCCAAAGGAAATCCGCCGAATCAGTTTTCGCAAAATGTTTCAACAACTGAACTTGACGACGACGAAGATGAAATTTCAGGTTTTGAATCCGACGAACTTGGTATGCTTTCGGAAACTACTGATGTTTAAAATATTAATACAATTATTTTGTTAATTGTAATTTTATATAAAATAAAATATATTTTAATAAAAAACGCGAAACAGAATAAAATTATATAGGCATTTAACATTAAATTATAAATAAAAAATTGCAAAAAACTTTATAATCATAGAATAAAAACAGAAAAATGAAACAACTTGTTGTTTTGCTCGGAGCTACGGGTGTTGGAAAAACCGATTTAAGTATTCGGCTTGCGCAATATTTACAATGCCCGATAATATCTTCCGACTCGCGCCAGATATATCGCGAAATGACCATTGGAACTGCCGTGCCAACAGCAGAACAACTCCGCAGCGTACAACATTATTTTATCCAATCGCGCTCTGTTTTTGACGATTATACCGCCGGAAAATTTGAAATTGATGCCACAGAATTAATCGAAAAACTTTTTAAAACCCACAAACAATTATTAATGGTTGGCGGCTCGGGTTTGTATATTGATGCCGTTTGTCGTGGAATTGACGCAATTCCTGCAACAGATAAGTGGCTGCGGCAAAGCATAATAGAACGTTACCAAAACGAAGGAATAGAATCGCTGCGTTTTGAACTCAAACGCTTGGATGCCGAAATTTATAATCAGATTGACATAAAAAATCCGCAACGGGTAATGCGCGCGCTCGAAGTTTGCATGACTTCGGGAAAACCGTATTCGAGTCTGAAACAAAATTTTGCAAAAACACGCGATTTTGATATTTTGAAAATAGGAATACAACTGAATCGCAACGAATTGTACGACAGAATAAACCGCCGCGTTGACAAAATGTTTGAACAAGGTTTGCTTGCCGAAGCAAAATCGCTTTACAAACACAGAGATATAAACGCCTTAAAAACAGTAGGCTATAAAGAAATTTTTGAATATTTTGACGGTAAAATTTCGCTTGCCCAAGCCATTGATTTAATAAAACGCAACACCCGCCA
>JAITOP010000380.1 GCA_031289895.1 Prevotellaceae bacterium | reverse complement strand
AATTTCCACCACGCATTTATTGTTTCTTCGGCAAAGTCGTTTAAGTATTTTGTGAGATATTCCTGATATGATTGTTTGCCTTTTTCTTTTAATATTTTCAGAGCTTCGTTATCAATTTTGGTTTGTTCGTTAAACATTTTATTTTCAAAATCATCTCGCAATTTTTCTGCTTCTTCGCGAAATTCCTGCCAGCGAATGGAGGCTAATTTATTTGCGCGGCGATATATCCATGCTGCGGCATCGGTAGTATAGCGTTTGTGTCCCGAAATCTGAAATAATTTGGGCGTTTGCAATACATTTGCATATACCGGAACTCGTGGACTTTGCGCCGGATTATCGTTTGCAAAATATGCAACGCAGGCGATTTCGTCGGGCAACCAACCGCGAACTTGAATGACGTGAGCATAAGCGCATTGCGGAACTGCAATATTTCTAACGCGAATTATTGTACTGTCTTTAAGAGCGTTTATGGCGGCAATCATATTTGTTGAAAACCAAGGCTGTGCGTATGGACTTTTCACAGTTTCGGTTTCGTTGCTGTCTGTTTTTTTGCGTTTTACGAGTAGATTTTTTGTCATATCGTATTTTGTGCCTTCGTATGTTGCGCGAAAAAATTTAAGAACATCTTGCGGCGACAGTTGTTTTTCGGCTTTCACCGAAAGTGGTAATTCTTCGGCATCTATTGATAAATTCAGCGATGGCGCAACAGAACTCAAAACAAACCATTCGCGTATCGAAAAGGGTTTTTTGCTGCCGTATGCTTTCCAAAATTTGAATGTTGATGTTCCATCCCAAAGTCCTAATTTTTTTGCAACATCAAATACATTTTCGGATGCCATAAAATTATCTTTATCGTTTAAATTTATTTCGCTTATTCGCGATATATTTGCAGATATTCCTACATGATTGTCGGGAATACGTTGTGCAGCCCACACGCCGCCGATTTTATCAGCGCCTTCGCCGAAAATTTCGAAATGCCACACTTCGTTTTTATCAGCAACAGTAAGACATTCGCCGGTATCGGCATAACCGTATTCTTTCACAAGTTTTGCCATAAGTTCAATTGCTTGGCGTGCTGTGGTACAACGTTGTAAGGCTATTCGTTCAAGTTCTTCGATATAAAACATTCCGTTTTCATTTATAAGTTCTTTACGTCCTTCGATAGTGGTTTCGCCTATCGCCAGATTTTTTTCGTTCATGCAAGGATAAGCGGTATAAAGAAATGCGTATGTTTGTTCAACTTCGGGAATTTCGCCTTTTACTTCCAGCGCAACTTCAAAATCATGTAAAATAGTATTTGATTTGATTTCCGAATTTTTATCGGCGCGTTGTATTTGTTCAATTTCGTCGAAACTTTCGGTGAACAATGTACCTTTTAATATTTTGGTAACATCGCCTTTTTTGTGTTTTTGCGCGGGTACAATATTCATCCACGAGCGATAGCGTCCATCGCAGGTGTGGCTTGTCATTACCGAGCCGTCGGTGCTTGCATTTTTGCCAACCATAATGCTTGTACAACTTCCATAAAAATCTTCATCGCTGCTTTGACCGCGAGTTATCGGCGATATTGCCGAAAAAAGAATTGCAAATAAAATTATTTTTTTCTTCATAATTGTTTAGTTATTTTTATTATCAATAATATTTTTACCTATTGCGCACTGCAAACACTGTTTTTGATTGCAGTACATTGTTTTTAACTGAATAAGAGCCTGCGAATAAAAAGCATTTTCAACTTTCACTCCAACGTTTTCCCAGCCTTCAATAACATTGTTTTTTTCGGGCGAAATTATTTCAAGTAAATCTAACGATTTTTCCAAATATTTTTCAATTCCCTTAGCCTTTCCGTAAGCAAAAAGATAAGGAACAATAAGATTTATAATGATTTTCTCTGCCGAATTTTTTCCAAATGATTTTACTCGTTTGCTTGTTTTTTTTCCGAAATTATAATGTGTATCCCAATATTCGGAAGCGTTAAATTCAAAAAAAACGCTCAATTCATTTTGTTTTTCAAATGATATGATTTTTGCAAGCAATCCGTCGGTTTGTGTCAAAAGTTTAGCAAGTTGCGCAATGCGAATGGTAGGAAAATTTGTAGGACGCAATCGCATAAATTTCCAAAGATGTTTTTCGATTGGAGTAAGGTCAAATTTGTTTTGCAAAAATTTATATTCTTTTTGCAACTGTTGCTGATAATCGTCAACAGGCGATTCGTCTAAAAATCCCGCTTGTCCGAAAAGCAATGCTTCAATTTGAAACACAGAATCGCGATGTTTGTTGATTGCCGCAAGCGGTGTTGATTGCGCCAAAAGTTCAAACGGCAAAGCATTTACGCCAAAGCCAAACGAGCGAAAAAGCAAGCGGTAAAACACTTCTTTAAAATCGTTTTTTGTTTCTTCCAAAATTTTATTTATGTGTGCCGAACGTTGTTCCAATCGCTCAACCAACAAGCGATTAAGCAGATGTTTTACTTTAAATGTTTCGATATTTCCTACATAATTTTGGCAAGCCACCCACGTTTGAGCATCTAATAATTTTTGATAGCGGTTTTCTAAATTCGGGTCGTATTGTATTTCAAGCACAGCGATTTTACTTCCGTTGCTGCGAAAAACATCGCAATCGGCATTTTTCACAACATGCAGTACAACATTATCATACGATTTATCGGCATTATGTTTGTGCCGTTTCCAATCGGATGCATTTATGTGAATTTCAACATTTCCAACCCAAATTATTTTTCCTATTTTTATTTTAGCATTTATAAAATCCGGACCCGAATCATGATTTATCAAGCCCAAGTCTAAAATAGAAATATTATCATTCTCGGTTGTAGTCAGCGAGTTTTTTTTGAATAAACCAAATCGCCATATAAATTGTAAAAACGCTTCGTTCATATAGTTATTTTATTACTTAGGGCACAAATTTAGTATTTTTTTTGCATTTATGAGTTTTATTCGCATTTTTTTTATATTTTTGTCGC